>CACZPB010000020.1 GCA_902782905.1 uncultured bacterium | reverse complement strand
TCTGTTTTTCTTCTTCCTTTTGCCCCGCAAACAAAAGGAAGAAGAAAAATGAAGGCAACAAATAAGCATAATAAAGCAGAATACAACTACAGAAGAACTATACACCAAAATATATTTTTGATGCATTTTCTGCTAATTAATTATCTTACACAAATACTTATGATAACTAGCCGAACTACAAGTTGTTCAAATCTTCTTACTCAGACAATAATTTATCTGCCAAAGGAGATTCGACCTTGCCGTTCAGAGTCTTAGAAACTTTCTTGATGTTCGCTGCCATTGTTTCCATCTCAGGAGTCCATACAAAATAGTCGTTAACGTATTTTTCTCCACGCGCAAAATCTCCGCTCAACTGAACTTCTATAATTTCTTTAAGCATTTTTTGAGCAGTCGGTACCATTTTTTCCATATTAACATTCAAAATTCCATCTTTTGAAATTTCGATTGCACCTTCTTTTATAAAATAGTAATTCTGCATAACAGAGCGCACCCTATGCGCTTGACTCATTGTAGGCTTTGCCATCATCATGTTGTCAGCCGCGTACGTTAGTATAATTTGTTCTCTCTGTGCCTCTGTATACATGCCGGCATCTGTTAGAACATCAAGCATAGAAAGCGAAACCATATCGGCTTTATTTTCCTCAATAATTGACTTATACTTTCCGAGTCCTTCTGTTCCCGATTTTGGTCCTAGTGAATGACCGTTTTCGTGTCCTACCGTAAACCAGTGATCTGCTTCGTCGTTATAATACTTGTGAAGTTCTTTATTTAAAGTTGCATCGAGTCTTTTTTGCATTTTTTCTTTTGCATCTTCTGATGTAATAAGACGGATCTGCCTGTGATAGACATTTCTTCTTCCTCCGTCAAGCTTTATAATTGAAAGCTTATCATCATTTGGCAGGTTTTCTGCTAACGTTATACCGGCTCTGTATTCTCCAACATCTCCGTAAACACCGACAAGATCAACATCAACCATTGTTTGTTTTGTTTCTTTATCAGCAGAAATATTTTGAACATATTTATCATTTAAAGGCATATTTTTTGCCATTAAAGGTAAATATTTTTTTACATTCAAAATCGCATCCGTTCCCTCTTTATTAACAATTCCCACTCTGCCGCCGAGACAATCCTTTGAAACAGGAACAATTCCATTTTCATCAAGGAGTTTTTTAAGTTCAGAGTTTTCAACAACTGACTCAGTCATTTCATCTGAATAATTTTCTCTTGTTATTGTAAATTCTAACGGAGTATCCTGTAATGTTGCCCACTTCTTATCAGCATAAGCATCCAACATCGGATCGGCTTTTCTTAATGCTTTTGCCTGAAGATGCAAATATTCGTTAAAATCGGCATTAGTAGAAGTCTCTGCTGCTTTTTCAAGCTCTGATGCCATATATTCAAAATCTTCTTTGAAATAATCTACATAATCTGTTGCCTTAAGCTCTTCACCACTTCTTTCTACGATTGAGCGCTGGTTAAGAATTTTCTTAACTTCCTCTGTTTTACCATCTTTGAGCATTTTTATAAGAATTGAATGAAATTCATCCTTCTCTAAATCTGCAGGATAAACCCCAATCCCCTTTTTGGGTTCCAAGCCTTTTGCAAGTTTTACCATATCTGCGTTTCTGTCAAGTGCAAAAATACCTTTTTGAGCATCAAAAAGTATCTTTGTTAATTTAGCATCTTCATTACCCTTTGAAACTTCTTTTTCTAAATATTCTTTAAACGCCAAGTTATTATGATCATCTAACTGCATCTCAACTTTATCTAATCTTGCAGCTGCCTTCACAAGATGCTTGAGCGCTTCTTTGTCGCCTGCTGCCAGCGCTTTATACTCAGGCGCATCCACAGCCAACATTTTCTTAGTTGTTAAATAATCTTTATGTGTTCTTTTGGTGAGTTCTTCTCTTGTCAATCCAAGCTCAAAATCACGCTTCGTGTCAAGATTCACATTGTTAATCATACTCATTTTATTAAGCTCCTCTATTAAGATATTTCGTTTATTATTTTCTAATCCTCCTAAATATCTTATACCTTTTGGATTGATTTGTTGTCGGCTATTAATATGATTTGATAAAAAATAACTTGCAGACGCTATCAAAGGGGCTCCCAACACTTTGGCACAGTTAACTGCCTTAATCGTCATACACATACTCCTTTTGTACTTATATATTTGATAGGGATTAACGGTAATAATTCTATCATTTTTTTTATTTTGTGTAAAGTTGAAATCAAACCATGCTTTTGGTAAACTCAAAACTATAGAAGAGAAGGAGTAAAATTTATGGTCTTATTATCATCAAAAAAGAATGACACCAAACTTGTAGCTGAAGCACTTAAAGCCTTAGGGAAAGAAAATCTTGCACTGATTATTCACGGAAGCAGTTTTCCTTCAAAAGATGGTGAAGATACAGGCTTTGGAACATTTAATTCAGAAGCCGGACATTCAGTTATTGATTATGCTTCAGGCATATTTAATGCTTTACAGCTTGGACCTGCGGGGAAAACAAAAAGCTCTGATTCATCACCTTATACAGGTACCATTTTTTCCGGCAATCCGCTTTTTATA
>CACZPB010000019.1 GCA_902782905.1 uncultured bacterium | reverse complement strand
TACGTTAAGCCAACGCGGGTCCACTACGCCTGTTACTATAAAATCAACTCTTTCATTACCGTTAACGAGGGTCTTCTTACCTTGAATTCCAAGGTTTCCGTTAGGAAGCTGCTGAACGACCTGACATGCAATTCTGTCACCCATAGATAAGGCTCTTTGACCATTCGCAGAATTTGAAACTTCGTTTGAACCGCCATATCCGCTTGCAGGTTTCAAGAAAGATAAGTGAAACCAATCTTTCAAGAAAGAAGTGAATGAGTCTGTAGTGTTTGATTCTTTTGCGGAAGAAAATGTTAAATTGTCGCTGACAGAAACATTCTCTGCCATTCTTATTGATATCAAGTCTCCTATTTGGTGTGCTTGAACCCCACCGAATAAAGAACGCGGTGTGCCTTGATAATTTTGTGTTGCACCAAGAGTAAACAGAGATTCAGCACTAACACTTGGAGATAACAGTAGCATCAAAGTGAATAAGTGAACAAGTGAACAAGTGAACAAGTTCTTTATAAACTTATTTTTGCTAAAATTTTTCAATTTCATTTGTATATTCATAATATTACCTCTTGTTCCTCAAGTTATTTTTTAATAATCTTCAAATTTTCGTTTATCATTTTTTATTCTAGCAAAGCCATTCTGCGATTACACTTCTGCCGTATATCAAACCGTATTTGATATCCTCATCCGTTATATTGTATTCACCAACAGTTTTAGCACATTCTCTCACTTCGTTAACATCAATTTTGTCCATAAGAGTCGGCGCAGAAGTTGTATTTATACCTTCTTTGCTTTGTGTAATATCTGCTTGTTCAATATCTTGAGCCTTAGGATTTTTAGCTTCCTTAAAAGCATTGATTGCACTAAACTGTTGTACCTGATTTACACCTAAATTGTTTTGTTCTACTCTCATTGATTTTCCTTTATCAGTTTACCGTTTTTTATTTATCCCTATCCAACAAATTTTTCCATTTGTCTGTAGATTTGATCTGCAAATCCGAAGGATGTTCTCGGATTGCTTGCCAGATCTCTGCCCATTTGTTGAAACATTATTGACTTGAATGCTTCCTCATATTTATTATCATTTCCGAAAAGTCCGTCCTTTTCTTTTTCTACCGTTTTATCCATTTCTTGCAGCATCTTTGTTATAAAGATTGACTCAAATTCTGTTGCGGCTTTTTTCAACTGAGTCTTTGAATCACCGGATTCTTTAATTCTGTTATAAAGAACTTGGTCAGAGTTCACTGTTTGAGCGTGACTCAACCCATGTTTTATAATATCTAAAGTAGGTGTTGTTATATCCGACATTTTTTGTTCCTTATATTATTATGAGTTCCGCTTGTAAGCTTCCGGATTTTTTGAGTGCTTGAAGAATTGAAATTAAATCAATTGGTGCTACTCCTATTGAGTTCAGAGCTTTGACTAAGTCGTTAAGATTGCTGTTTGCACCCATTTCTATTAAACTTCCCGGAGTTTTATTAATTTCTATATCTGCGTTTTCAAATCCGACAGTAGCTCCGTTAGAAAAACCGTTCGGTTGAGAAACATCATTATGAGCGGAAACTGTAACTGTAATGTTCCCGTGAGCGACAGCAGCCGGCATTAGTTTTACATCTGCCCCGATTACAACAGTCCCCGTTCTTTCGTTTACAACAACTTTTGCTCTTTCTGCGGTCGGTGCTACTTCAAGATTTTCCAATATTGAGAGGAATGTTACTCTGTCGTTTTGAAATTTTGCAGGAATTTGAACTCTTACTGAAGTTCCGTCAAGAGCCTTTGCAGGTGCTATGCGTGATATGCTGTTAGCTATTCTTGAAACAAGAGTATAATCAGAATGGTCTATTGAAAGTGTTATTGTGCTCTCATCACCGATTTCGGTATAAATATCTCTTTCAACAATACCGCCTCCAGGGATTCTGCCTGTTGTTGTAATGGCGTTACGAGCAGAAGAGCCGCCTGCGCTCTTGTTAATACCACCTACAGATACAGGGCCTTGAGCAACGGCAACCGCTTCGCCGTTTGGTGCTTTCAAAATTGTTTGGACAAGAACACCGCCTTCCAAACTTTTACAGTCTGCCATAGCGGAAACTGTCACATCAATTTTGTCTCCGTTTTTAGCGAAAGCAGGAACGTTCGCTGTAACAATAACGGCTGCTGAAGCACCTTTTTGGATGTAGTTTTCTTGCTCAATTACAGTACCCAAGTTTCTTAACATCATCTTGTTGGTAATCTGAGTTGAACGAGAGTTGTCACCTGTACCGGGGAGCCCGACAACCACACCATATCCGACAAGCTGGTTTTCTCTGACCCCCTGAATATGTGCCAAATCCATAATTCTCACAGTTGCTGCCTGAACCGGCATTAGACCTGCTAATATTACTAACATTGTTGCTAAAAATTTTCTCATAATTCATTCCTCAAGTCTTTTTCCCCGCTCCTTGAAAGAGGGGGTTAGGTGATGGGGTTATATATTCACCAACACCCGGTTTTCTCCGATAACTTTCCCGTTGTATACCTTTTTGTAATTTTTATTTTCTACATTTATATAGTCACCAAGCATTCCATCTGTCATTGCTTTGCCGTCTATTGTAACCATTACGGCTCCGTTAGAGACAAAAAATACTCTAACATCTGCGTTTCTTACTATATCAGGGCGAATTTTTACAAATCTTTTGTCAATTATCTCACCCTTTTGGAATACTTTTTTTGTTGTCATTTCTTTGTTTAGCATGTTTTTATCTAAAACATAATCAGGTTTCATAGAAACATCAATTCTTTTTAATGTTGTACAATCCTTGGTTATTGCTTGTTCCCTATCTATAAAATCATTTGCAATAAGTACCTCTTTATAAACGGAAGTCTGCGCAGGAAGGTTCAAAGTTTTTACAAAATTTCCGTTAACCATAACGTCGACTCTTTTAATATCGCGCGGAAGAATTTTGTCTCCGCCTGCTGCAATTTTATAACTTACTTGTCCGTCAGGAAGTTGAAGCTCTGCAAAAGAAGTTCCTAAAATCTTTACCTGAACATCACCTGTAGTAATTTTTTTATAACTGCTCTCAAAAAGCTTTGCAACGTCAGTTTTTACTTGTGCGGAAGTGATAACTTGTGCCTGAGCGGATGTTGTAAATAGTAAAGCAAGTGAAAGCAGCAAAGTTTTTGTTGGGTTAAAAATCCAACCTAAATTTTTATTATTAACTTTCAACTTTCCACTTTCCATTTTCAACTTTCCACTTCTTTTATTGTTGTTGGGTTTCACCCAACCTACTGCCTTTTTTCATTTACCCAATTCCTATGTCATGTTGTTTGTTACTTGTAAAATATTACTTGAGGCAGTAATTAATCTTGAGTTAGATTCAAACGCACGTTCTGCCTTAATTAGACCGACAAGTTCGTCTACGATTTGAACGTTAGAACCTTCAAGCATACCTTGCTGAATAAGACCTAAGCCGTTTTGTCCTGGGGTATCTTGGACAGGGTTACCTGATGCTTGTGTTTCTTTGTACAAGTTGTGACCTATAGATAACAAACCTGCTGGGTTTTGAAATTTAACCAATTGCAGAGAACCTACTGTAGATTGTTGTGTCTGTCCGGGGAGTGTTACAGAAATATTACCATCTTGTGTAATTGTAATTTCTGTAGCATCACGAGGAATAGATACAGATGGTTGAATCAATAAACCGTCATTGGTACACAACTGACCAAGTGAGTCAACTTGTAAACATCCGTCACGAGTGTATGCCAGTGAACCGTCTTCCTTCATAACTTGTAAAAAGCCTTCGCCCTCAATTTCAATATCTAATTGTCTTCCGGTAGAGATTGCAACACCTTGAGTGAATACTCTTGTAGTAGCAGCGGTTTTTACACCTAAGCCGATTTCAATACCAACAGGTTGATAAGTCCCTTGGTTCATCAAAGCACCCGGAGTTCTTGCGGCTTGTGAAAGCAAATCCTGAAATTCAATACGGGATTGCTTGTATCCGGTAGTGTTAACGTTCGCTACGTTGTTTGCAATAACATCAAGATAGTTTTGTTGTGCTATCATACCTGTTGCTGCTGTTGTAAGTGCTCTTAACATTTTTTCTCTCCTAAAGTCCGGTAGTTTTGTTGTCCTCAACTAAAACTAAGTTCTAAGTCTTCCTACGGAAACTGCTGTATCAAGCATTTCCCTGTTTGTTGTAACTACTTTTGCCAAGCTTTCGTAGTTCCTTGTTGTATTAATTGTACTAATCATTTCTCTGATTACGTTTGCATTTGAAAGTTCAAGCATACCCTGCTGAACAGAAAATTTTTCTGCTCTAAGCTCAGGATTCTCATCCGGCGTTTTCGGAATGAATTTTGTATCAGCAATTTCAAATCAATCATCTTTGTTTGAAAAATCCCAAATACCAATCGTTTGCATAGGAATTTTTTGCATCCCGACATTCATTTCAATATTACCGTTTTCTCCTACAATGATTTCAACCTTGTCTCTCAACATGTCTCTATCAAGATCTTCAGGTACCATTCTTATTCTTCTGTTTCGAATATCAAGAACGTATTCCCCTTGTTTTGTAACAAGAAAATCATCTTTATCTATTGTGAAAGAACCGTTTCTTGTATAAGCAATCTTGCCGTCAGCATCCTGAATTTTAAAGAAACCATCGCCTTCTATTGCCAAATCTTGCGGATTATCTGTTTTTGTGAGTGCACCCTGTGTAAAATCGTGCGTGAATGTGTATGCTTCGCTTCCTACACTCAAATCGCCTAAATATCTTGAATTATCTGTTCTTAATACGTTTCCGTTTTGAGAATATACGGCAGATTCCATAACATCTTTGAATCTTAGTGAACCTTTTTTGAAGCCGTAAGTATTTACGTTAGCCAAATTGTTTGCGGTATTATCATTTGCGTCCATCAAAGCGAGCATACCATTGGCGCAAGATTCTAAACCTCTTACTATCATTAGTTTGCTCCTTTCATTTTATCGTATCGTGATAATACACTTTTTACATAATTTTGAGTTTCTTGATACGGAGGTATTCCGCCGTATTTTTTAACAGCATTCGGACCTGCATTGTATGCTGCAAGTGCCAATGACTTATTATTATCAAATCTGTCCATCAAACCTTTCAGGTATTTTGTTCCGCCTTGAATGTTTTGTTCAGGGTCATAAGCGTTTGTAACCCCCAAACCCTTAGCTGTTGACGGCATAAGCTGCATTAAACCCATCGCACCGCATTTTGAAGTAGCATTGGGATTAAAACCGGATTCCTGATTTATTACCGCTTTTACAAAATCGACATCAAGACCTGCTTCTGTCGAGTATTTATCAATTAAATCGTTAATCTCGCTTTTTGAAGAAACGGTAGGATTCTTTTTATTTTCTATTGAAGTATCAAGAATTTTTTGGAAATCTTCAGTAGGTTTTTGAACACCATAGGACATAAGCGATTGAAAGCTGTTTTCAATCGAATGAATTCTCTGTAAAGTTATGTCCAAACTCGTAAGATTCATCTTACGCTACCTCTCTCACCATTTCT
>CACZPB010000018.1 GCA_902782905.1 uncultured bacterium | reverse complement strand
CAGATAATTTTGATCATAATAATTCTAACGGATATCAAAGAAAAAAAAGAGGAGAACTTTCTTCTTTTCAAGCCTTGAGCGCGACTATTTCTGCTTCGGCAGGGATTGGCAATGTTGCCGGTTCAGCAGCTGCTGTATCAATCGGTGGCCCTGGTGTAATTTTTTGGATGATTGTTGCCGGTCTTTTTTCTATGGCGCTCAAATTCTCTGAAGTGCTTTTAGGTGTAAAATTCAGGCAAGTTAACAAAGACGGAACCGTGTCAGGCGGGCCTATGTATTATATCCCTATTGCATTTAAATCCAAGGGTAAATTATGGGAAGAATTCGGAGTCGGACTTGCCAAAGTTTACGCAGTATGCGCTATATTTGCTATGATTGGCGGGTGGAATCTGTTCCAAATAAATGCTATGACGGCACAGTTTACGGAAATTACCGGTGGAGAATCCAGTATTTTTGCGGCTAACGGTTGGATATTGGGAACTGTAGTAGCTTTAATTACTTGGTTTACAATAATCGGAGGAATAAAAGCGATTGGAAAATTTACCTCTAAGGTAACTCCTGTAATGTGTTCTTTATATGTAATGAGCGCCTTCTTGGTATGTATATTAAACATACATCACCTGCCGGAAACAGTTGTTTTAATCGTAAAAGAAGCATTTTCTCCGCGAGCTATGGCAGGAGGGGCTTTTGCTTGTATGCTTTGGGGATTCAGACGCGCGATGTTTGCAAATGAATCAGGTCTTGGTACGGCTCCGATTGCATTTTCTGCAGTTAATACCAACAAGCCCGTTGTTCAAGCTTTTATTTCAATGCTACAACCGTTTGTAGATACGGTTATTGTGGGGGTCGCTACAGCCTTTGTGATTGTTGTCTCAAAAGCTTATTTGACGGTAGACGGAATTGCCGGCATAGAGCTTACTTCAAAAGCATTCGGTACAATTTGTCCATTCTTCCCTGTTTTACTGACAGTTATGGCAAGCTGTTTTGTTCTCTCTACAATGCTTTGCGGTTCATATTACGGGCTTAAAGCTTGGGGCTTTTTATTCGGGGATTCACTAAATAAAACAAGGATTTTTCAAGCAATTTATTGTATTTGTATAGTTGCAGGTTCAGCTATGAATTTTCAATCAATTATAAACCTATCGGATGCTGTTACCTTATTTTTAGCTGTTCCGAATTTAATTGCAGTATTTATGCTTTCCAATGTGATAATTAAGGAATTAAAAAGATATTGCGAAAGATATAAAGTAGCTTCAAATTTTGTTAAATTTCTCAAATAAAACCAAAAATTTATGCTATAATGATTAACAAAAAAGGGGATGTTTTGTAATGCAAGTAAATCTGAATAATACAGGAATTAACTTTACCTCTAGTTATGTTTTAGGTCACAAGTATTATCGAGAGCAGGCAAAAGCAGCTAATACTGTGGAAGCATACATAAACAGTACAGGGTCAACGAATTTGCAAGATTATTCAATAGTTGACAAAGTTGAAGAAAAAGGCTGGGATGTTTTAATTAAACCCGGCAAATATTTGAATTCGTCTTCCGTATATTTGGCTAAAGGTTTAAAGACAGATGACTTTGGATATTTTGCATACAAAAAGATGTATGTGGGAGATTTTTATAAAGGTAACGTAGAAGAGCTTGAAGATGAGATAAACTCAAAGCTTGAAGCTAATAAAAGTACGAATATAATTGCAAAAACAGGTGTTTTAGCAGCATTAGTATTCGCAGGATTGTTCGCACTTTCAGGAATTTCTAAATGCTCAAGTTCAAAAGCTTTGGATAAAAAAGAGTTTATAAATAATTCTCAAAAAACTGCTCAAGATACGCTAAAAACACTCAATATAAAGATGTAAAGGATTTTATTATGGCTAAAATATATTTTGTAGATGTTACAAATAGAGACGGTGTTCAAACTTCACGTTTGGGGCTTGCAAAACTTCAAAAAACAATAATTAATTTAATGCTTGACGATATGGGAATTACTCAATCAGAATTTGGCTTTCCTACAACAATGCACGAGCTTAATTACTTGAATGCAAACCTTGAACTTGTAAGGCGCGGAGTTATTAGAAAAACAAAACTCTCAGGTTGGATGAGAGCTATAGCGTCTGACGTTGAACAATCTTTTACAAATTGTCCGTTACTTGAGAACTGCAATCTTTCGCAATCAACATCTGATCAAATGATTCAAGGCAAATATTTAGGCAAAAAAACAAAAGATGACATCCTTAGAATGACATGCGAAGCTGTTGAGTGTGCAGTTGATAAAGGAGCAAAAATAATAGGTGTTAACGCAGAAGACGCATCAAGAAGCGATTTGGATTTTTTGATAAAACTTGCCCGTGAAGCAAAAAAATGTGGTGCTTATCGCTTCAGATACTGTGACACTTTAGGTTATGAAGACCCTCACACAACTTATCACAGAATTTATACAATCGCAAAAGAAACTCAGATGCCTATTGAGATGCATTTCCATAATGATTTGGGTATGGCAGTAGCTTGTTCCGTCCAAGGTGCTCTTGCAGCAGTGGATGCCGGAGTTGATGCATATATAAATACGGCTATTAACGGTATGGGTGAAAGAGCGGGGAATGCTGACTTAGTTTCTTGCCTATTGGCGTGTACTAAATCAGCAGGTTTCAAAGGTAAAAATTTAGTAGATGAAAATATAGACCTTTCAAAATCTTGGAAGCTTGCTAAATACACAGCGTACGCATTTGGGCTGCCAATCCCTATCAATCAACCGGCAGTGGGAGATAACGCTTTTGCTCACGAATCAGGTATTCACGCAGACGGAGCTCTCAAAGACAGAAGAAAT
Source organism: uncultured bacterium (assembly GCA_902782905.1). Taxonomy (GTDB): domain Bacteria; phylum Cyanobacteriota; class Vampirovibrionia; order Gastranaerophilales; family Gastranaerophilaceae; genus CAG-196. The sequence goes on along the minus strand of CACZPB010000018.1, from coordinate 3,067 downwards.
TACGAATTGTATGACTTTGAAGAACTCGGAAGAGGCGAGCCTGAAATTATTGAAACGGGACGAATGATTACAACCGGTGAATACGGCGGCATTAAAGGGTTCAGAAACGTTTATAACAAACTTGAGATTGAGTTTAAAGATGAAAACGAAGCAAGAAACATTTTGGAACTTGCCCGTTATGCAAACGTTCATACTCAAAAACCACTTACTGAAAGCGAACTTAAATTTATTTACCACTATCCTGATATTGCGGCAAGAATAATGACAGTTTCACCGTTCTATGAACCGTCAGGCGAACTTGAAAAACGTCTGAATAAGGGTAGTGTTGCAATGCCTGAACATATTATTTAAGCAGAATTATTTCTTCCTTTTCTGAAGAAAAGGAAGCGGAAAGACTTTCAATACACTGTCGGCTTTTAGATATAAACTACAATACTGTAAATTTTACTACAAGGTCGCCTCTTTCGTGATTATTACAAATAGGTTGAACATATTTTAATGTTTAAGAATATAAAAGGCGCGGGTTAATTCTAACCCGCGCCTTATTTATTAACCTTGTTTATCTTTTACTTATTGCAGACAACCATCTCGTTTAAGAGACTTGCGTAAACTTGTTCGCCCTGCTTAGCTTTATAGTGGCATCCGGGGGTTATTACACCGACCAAGAAACCTACACCGCAGCCTACAGCAACGCCGGCACCAATACCGACACCGATTTTTGCAGGATTTGGAATGAAGCCGAATCCAACACCAGCGCCGGCACCTATGATACCCAGAGAAAGTGTTGAAACTGCCACTTTGCCGAATGTTGTCCAAGGACCTTCTTTGAGTTTGTAGTCTTTAGTAAAAGGTCTTGCACAAATATCTATACAGGTTCCGTCAGGAAATACAACATTTCTGAATATTAGATTGACTCTTGCGTTTTTGTTAAACCATTTAGGCTTTTCTATACCCGTAACTTCGGCAGTAACTTTTGTTCCGCTGGGAAATAAAAGCGTTCCTTCTCTGGTGTAAAGAGCTTCCGGCACAACAAAGTGAACTATTTTGCCCGCTTGTTCGCATTTTGAGAAGAATTTTTCATCGAATGCAAACAAAAGTACGTTTCCTTGTTCGATAACTTTTTTGTCTGTTTGGATGTTAACAATGTTACACGGTGCATTTTTATGCACATCCAAATGCTCTATTTTACCTGTTTCTGCGAGTACAGGAAGCGTTTGCACTGCTAATACCGCTATTGAGAACAAAAACGATAATATTTTTTTCATTTGTATACTCCTATAATTACAAACTCAGTATAACTCTATTTTTTTTTTAACACAAGGTTCTCTTATTCATATCTTAATGCATCTATCGGGTTAAGCAGCGACGCTTTGTATGCCGGATAGTATCCGAATCCTATTCCAACGAGCCCTGAAAAACAAAAAGATAGCAGTATGGGAAAAATAGTTATAACGACAGCTGTTCCGAATAAAAATCCTATCATAAGGGCTAAAACAACTCCTGCAATAACCCCTATAAGTCCTCCGATAAGTGAAAGAACAAGTGCTTCGATTAAAAATTGCAGCCTTATATCACTTGCTCTTGCACCTATTGCCATTCTAATACCGATTTCTTTTGTTCGCTCGGTTACAGATACAAGCATAATATTCATAATACCGATTCCGCCTACTATAAGAGAAACAGAGGCAATCGAAGCAAGCAGAATTGCAAAAGTTTTTACGGTAGATTTCATTTTTTCTTGGAATTCAGCCGAATTTCTTATCTCAAAATCATTTTCTTGAGTTTTGCCAAGATTGTGCCTCGTTCTCAAAATTTCTTCAATGTCTTTTTCTGCGATTGAAGAACTCTCTAAGGACTCAGCTTGAGCAATAATTTGGCTGACCGAGCCGGGGAAATCTGTACCGAACACTTTTCTCTGAGCGGTCGTAAGCGGGATAAATATCAAATCATCCTGATCCATAGGACCTACTGTGCCTTTTGAAACGAGAGTTCCGATGACTTTAAAAGGAACGTTACCTATTCTTATTGTTTTTCCAATTGGGTTAATATCCCCAAAAAGTTCTCTCTCAACAGTGCTTCCTATTATTGCAACTTTCGCGGCATTGCTGTCATCGTCTCTTGTGAAAGCTCTGCCGTCTTTAATCTCGTAGTTTTTTATCCTTAGGTAAGTGGTTGTTATACCGTAAATTGTTGTTTGCCAGTTTTGGTTACTGAACATTGCCTGCTTTGATGAGCTCATAAGAGGTGCTACACCGCTTATACCTCTGGCACTGCGTCTTATCGCGTCAGCATCTTTAACGCTAAGTGTCGGTTTTGAACCCATACCCATTGATACACCGCCGGTTTTTGCACTGGCAGAGCGAATAGTGAGAATATTTGAACCCATTGACTCCATATTGGACTGGACTTGCTTGTTTGCGCCTGAGCCGATTGCAAGCATTACAATAACTGCACCTACACCTATAATTATACCGAGTGAAGTCAGTGCGGAGCGCATTTTGTTAATCTCTAATGATTTTATGGCTATTTTGAATGTTGATTTAAAATCAATCATTTTGGTAAGTGATTAAGTGAATAAGTGATTAAGTGGTTTTAAAATTACCCTATAACTTGTTTACTTATTACTTTTACACATTTCTCCTTTCATTTTTTGTTATTTGTTTTTGTTGGGGTAGCAACCCCAATCTACTTTTTATTAATTTTATTTTCTTATGTTTCTCGGCTCCTTTGTTTCATCCATTCATCTTTAGGAAGGTCGGAAACTATTTGTCCGTCTTTAAATTTGATTATGCGTTTTGTATATTCTGCTATATCCGGCTCGTGTGTTACAAGAACAACCGTTTTGCCGTATTTTGCATTCAAATTTACAAAGAATTCCATAACATCAATACTGGTTTTAGTATCCAAGTTTCCGGTAGGTTCGTCTGCCAAGATAAGCGGAGCATCATTTACTATAGCTCTGGCTATTGCGACTCTTTGCTGCTGACCGCCTGACATTTGAGACGGCATATTATTCTCTTTATTATCCAATCCTACAATTTTCAGAGCGTTGCGAGCCCTTTCTATT
>CACZPB010000017.1 GCA_902782905.1 uncultured bacterium | reverse complement strand
TCGTCATCCAAGCCAGGATACTCAACAGTATAGCCGTTTATACCATCGAATGTACCTTCTACAGTCCAACCGTCATAGATTGACAAGTGAAGAGCACCGTTCATATTAGCTGACATACCGGAAGTACCAGATGCTTCGAAAGGTCTCAAAGGTGTATTTAACCAAATATCTGAACCTCTCTTTAACATACCTGACAATTGAAGTTCGTACCCAGGAAGAACAACAACATTTTTCAATGAGTGAGATCTGTTAAGAAGTTTGTTGAACATTTCTCTGCCCATTACATCATCAGGGTGGAATTTGCCCGCGAAGATGATTTGAACTTTATCTTCTTCTAACAGTTTACCGATTCTGTCTTTATCCATCAAAATTAACCATGCACGTTTGTAATCAGCAAATCTTCTTGCCCATGTAATTGTTAATACATCAGGATTAAATCTCTTACCTGCAACGTTTGCAACATATTTAAAGAGTTCAGCTTTCATTTCACGCTTAACTTCAAGCAGTTTTTGCGGATCGTTTTGCGCATCAGCGACTCTTTTATCTTGCCAATAATGTAGGTTTACAGCGTTTGTAATAGCTCTAATCGGGCATCTGTCTTCAACCCATTCCCACATTTTGTTAGCAACAAGACCGTGGAGTTGAGATACAGCGTTAGCGATTCTTGACATTCTAAGAGCTGCAACTGTCAAAGAGAAGTTTTCACCGCCGAGTTGAATAGCTCTTTCACGAGAAGCGCCTGCAAAGAAGCCGCCTTCCATAAGTGTATCAACCCAGTGAACTTCGTTACCTGCCGCAACAGGAGTGTGAGTTGTGAAAACAGTTTTTCTTCTAACTTCATCCAAGTTACCGTTGTATTGTCTTAAAAGTTCAAAAGCGGCAGGGAGCGCATGACCTTCGTTCATGTGAACAACGTCAAACTTATAACCGGCAGCTTGAAGAACTCTAATACCTGCAATACCCAAAACTGTTTCTTGAGCGATTCTGATTTTTTCATTTCCGTCATAAAGTCTGTGAGAAATGCTCTTTGCCCAATCACTGTTACCGTCGATATCAGTTGTTAAAAGATATACAGGACAAGTTCCGAAAAGTTCCGGATTAACTTTGAATGCTTTAACTTTAACTTTTTCGCCGAAAGTATCAACATCAACAACTATACCTGTATCTTCCAAGTAATCATAATATTTTCTGATATATGCTACTTCTACGTTACCTGAGTGATCGATTCTCTGATCATAATAACCGTATGACCACAAAATTGTTACACCGACCATAGGCATTTGTAAGTATCCTGCTGACAACATATGAGAGCCTGCTAAAAAGCCCAGACCGCCTGAATATGTGCTTAAGGATTGATCCATTGCTATTTCCATTGAGAAATAAGCTACATTTGGTAATGACATAATTCTAACCTTCTTATTTTCATGTGTACTACTTTAGGATTACAAAAATCCATTTCATATTGTACCAACAACATAATACATAGGCAATGTTTTTATCAAATAATTCCTGTGAATAGTCGATATTTCAGGCTGTAGCTCAGTCATAGCCTCATTCATACTGTGTAAATTTTTGTAACAAAATAATACTTTAGAACTAGTTATTTATAATTATCCTTTAAATCACTAAAAAACTTTTTATTTGAATTATAAAAATCAGTAAAAGATTTTATGGAGTTCAAAACTTTTTCAGAAACAATGTGCTCAATTTTACAGGCATTTTCTGTAGCTTCTAGAGGTTCAACATCTAAAACTGATTCAAAAAACTGTTTCAAGACATTGTGCTTTGAATAAACCTTTTCGGCTTCCTCTTCGCCTTTTTTTGTGAGAGTAATAACGCCGTAACTTTCATAAGTAATAAGCCCCTTTGAAACCAATTTGGAAAGCGCCTCTGAGACAGAGGCGCGGGAGATATTAAGCTTTCTTGCAAGTTCCGCTCCCTTAAGCGGGACTTTATTTGTTTTTGCAATATAAATCGCTTCTATATAATCTTCTAAGCCTGATGAGAGGCTGTTTTTATCACTTGTCATATTTACCTTAATTATATTGTAAGGCATGCCTAACACTTTTGTCAAGCAAAATTTTTTTTGGTGAGAATATCTATACACACCCTCATCCGAGCTTCGCTCACCTTCCCCCCTCAAGGTGGAAGGAACAAAACACGCAGTTTTGGCGTAAAAGCTTTCCACATCGCCCAGTACAAGCAGAGCATCATTCGAGTATTCCCTCTCTTAGGGCACTACTGTCCGAGAAAAATATTTAAACTAAGGAGAGGTGGTTTTCTTTTCCAAAACATTCTGCTCTGAGCTCGTTTACACGCTCGCGCGCAAAAACAGAATCTTCAGAGAATTGTTTAAGCTCCAAAAACTTTTTGTAATAGCGAATAGCGTCCTTATATTTTGCAAGCTTGTCGAAACTCATTGCGATACCCAAGTATGCCTTGTAATAATCAGGGTTCTTTTTGATTAGTTGGAAAAAGGTGCGGGAAGCTTCTATATAGTTACCCATACCCATGAGCATAGCCGCTTTGTTATAATATGCTTTCAAAAATTCAGGATTTGTTTCAATCAACTTGTTATAAATCATCAAAGACAAATCCGTTTCTTCCACAAGCTCATGTGCTATTGCAAGCTGAATTTGTGCTTCAAGATTTTCTCTGTTGATTAGTATAGATTTGATTAAATATTTGATTGCCTCGCATGGTTGACCGTCAGACAGGTAGCATACACCGAGTTCAAAGAAATATTCATCGTTATTTTCATCTAACTCTGTAAGTTTTTTAAAAGTACTTATTGCTTTTTTGTATTCTTTCAAATACTTGTAAGAAGATGCCAAACCAAAGTATGCTTTTTGCTCATTTCTGTCAAGCATTATTGCTTGCAGATAGGTTTGAACCGCATCTTTGTACAATTTTGCAAACCTCATTGCATCTGCTTTAACACAAAGATTGTAGGATTTAGATTGCTCGGGACGGGTTACTCGCTCCGAAACTTTTGCTAAATTCTTAGTTACCGATACATCAATCTGCATAAAACTCTCCCTATAATATAGGGTACAAATTTTTTTTTAATAAGGTAACGACCATTGGATTTATATTTATAGTCCAAAGGATTAATTTATACTATTGTTTTATATTCTTTAATAAGTTAATTTAATAGGTTAATAAAACCCTCTCCCGCAGGGAGAGGGAATGCGCGTGTGATGCTCTGCTTGTACTGGGCGAAGGAAAAGTTATAACGGGATTTATTTTTTTTGCCCCCTCACCCTAGCCCTCTCCCGCAGGGAGAGGGAATGCGCGGATGATGCTCTACAAGTTGTGGGCGAGGGGATGCGCGGACGATGTTTTACTTGCGTAAATGAGAGGAGAAAGTTTTAAATTGATTTTACGCCTGCACCCAATTCGCGCGTTATACTCCTTCTCCCTTGAGGGGAGAAGGTGAGCGAAGCTCGGATGAGGGTGTGTATAGATATTGTTTTTACCTTTCTTTACCCCCTCTCTTTACCCCCGCCTCATTTCATGTTGAATAAAGCTCAAAAATGTGCTATTA
>CACZPB010000016.1 GCA_902782905.1 uncultured bacterium | reverse complement strand
TCGGCTTAATCTGACCTGAGCCTCTGTAACGGCAAAGCATATTGATTTGCTCGGCAGGAATATGCAGTTTGTCTGAATTTGCGTACTCAATTGTCAAATAATCCTTTAACTGCCCGTCAAGTTCCTGCTTTGTAAGCCCCTTATAAATACCGACACCGTGAACAGAGTGTACAACGTATTCTCCCTCTTGTATATCATTAATGCTTTCAATATATTCAGCCTTTTCCTTGTAATGCCGTTTTCTTGATGAAGAGACCTCTTTCTGGCGCTTGTTAAATAGCTCTCTATCCGTTAGTAAAAGGAGCTTTCCGTCATCTATTATCGTACCTTGAGAAGTTATGTTTCTTATATAACTTATATCAAACAGGTTATAAGAGGATAAAACCTCCCTGACCCGTTCCTGAAAATCAGTTGCAATTGTAATTTGGTACCCTCTGTGTTCTTTCAAAAACTCTGCAACTGAGTCCATATTTGCATCAAAGATTTGAACATTCCTTGCATCAATATCAATAACTTCATTATTTTCATCCGACAAAAAGTTATTGAGAAATATTTTTTGAAATCCGGCAACTTCATTCGTAAAATCTGTCAAAGAAAAATGATTTAACCCCAAAAGAGGCTCTATCTGTTCTGTTTTGAGCCCTTCATTATAATAGCCGTCATAAGTTTCTGCAATCAAACCACATTTTGAGCTAACCTCTGCTTCTTCATCGAAAATTATTATATAATCTTCAAAATAGTCTAGTGCACTTACAAGCTTAGTGTTAAAATAAGATTGGTAAACATTTATTCCCTCAAAATATCCCTCAGTCTCAAATTGTTCCCTAAGCCTTTGACTAAATTCTTTTGGTGCTTTTGAGGGTAAAATAAATTTATATAGAGGCATTATTTCAGCCTTAGTTATTTTATCAACAGATTTTTGGGTTTCATTGTTAAAATATCTTATATCAACAATTTCGTCTCCCCAAAACTCAATCCTCACCGGATTCTCATCAAGTGTATAAATATCTGCTATATCACCTCTTATTGAAAATTCGCCGATATCTGATACCATGGTAGAACGCTTGTAACCCAAAGATAAAAACTTTTCTAAAAGAGTTTTTTGACTTATTTCATCTCCGACTTTAAGACTAAAAGAGTTTTTCTCAAAAAAAGTTCTGTCAGGGAATTTTTCCAAAAGCGCTTTTACAGGTACTATGACAGTTTGCGGCTTATTTAAAAGCACGGATATTTGTTTTTGATAATCATAAAGATTTGTCTGCACAACTTCATAAGGTGAAATGTTCTGATATGGAAGTATTGATGCATCAATGTTAAACAACCGTTCTAAATCTGCACAATATCTGAGAGCTGACTGTTCTGTTGACGTAACAAAAAGAACTTTTTTAGCGGATATTTTTTGCACATAATCCAAAATTAAAAGTCGGCTAAATGTCGTTAACCCCGTAAGAGTAAACGATTTTCCAAGTTCAATATTTCTTTTAAAATCTTTATAAAAAGAACTCGTTTCTAATCTCATAATTATATATATTAACACATCTTTACGTTTCTTAACATAATTCTTTACAAATTTGCACAGCATGACGTTTTGTGTGATAATTTTTATATACAAATGGATATGTTGTCTAAAAATCAGTGAGGACTTATGAAAAGCACAACACTCAGAAGATCAAACATTACAAGAGAAAAAGTTGCAATGATGGAAGCTCTGAACAGATATAACAGAGAACATCAGGATGAAGATTTTTACAGAAAACAGAGTAAGACAAGAGAGTTGGATGCTCTTTGGCAGTCTTTTGGTGTAAGACCGCAAAGAAAAGAAAAAGCACCCCAAGTTTATTTTGTTACAGGTCTTGTTGTCGGTGTGATTATAACATTAATAATTACTACTTTTGTAAGTCTTTTGATTAATGTATCTACCCCAAAAGATGACAGTGTAGTTGCACCTGTTAAAAAAGTTTCTACAGGTACGGGCAAATTCAGATTTATTCCGGCAGACACTTCTGTCGACAAAAAAGTAACACCTGTTGTTGTTACAAACGAAGAATACGTTGTTAAGGAAGGCGATACTTTAGAAAGTATTGTAATAAGATTCTACGGTTCTTTTGATATGGATAAGGTTAGTGCAATACAGGATGCTAACAAAATGGCTAATCCAAATGCGCTCTCTATCGGTCAAAAGCTTATTATCCCTATGAATAAGGGAATCAATTAATCAATTATGGCAAAAGTTAAGTCAAAATATGTCTGCCAAAACTGCGGTTATGAGACTGCTGGTTATTTGGGCAAGTGTCCTGAATGCGGCAGTTGGGGTTCTTTTGTAGAAGAAATTTCAGATAATTCACAAATTCAAAATAGCTTATCTAATGAACTAAAAGATATTTACCCTCCGCAGAAGCTCTCTGAAATAGAGATGGGCAAAGAAATCAGGCTTTCGACTAACATTTCGGAATTCGACAGAGTTCTCGGAGGCGGCATTGTAGAAGGCTCTTTGGTTTTAATAGCCGGCGACCCCGGAATTGGTAAATCTACCATACTCTTACAGACATCGGGCGAACTCTGCAAGGCAGGAAAAAGCGTTTTGTATATTTCAGCAGAAGAATCTGCAAGTCAAGTTAAACTCAGAGCTGAAAGACTTGGGGTAAAATCCGATAACATATATATTTACCCTCAAACAAATTTAGAACTTATAAAGAAACATATTTCTGAGCTTAAACCTGATTTGGTAATAGTGGATAGTATTCAAGCTATTTATACTTCACAAATCCAAAGTTCGGCAGGTAGTGTGTCTCAAATCAGAGAGTGCTGTAATTCTCTTATGGGAATTGCAAAAAGCCAAAATGTATCAATTGTTGTAATAGGTCATGTCACAAAAGAAGGTAATATTGCAGGTCCAAAAGTTTTAGAGCACATGGTTGATGCAGTTATTCAATTTGAAGGTGACAAATATAAAAGTTACAGAATTTTGCGTTCCATAAAAAATCGTTTCGGGAATACATCAGAGGTAGGTATATTCGAAATGGGTGCAAACGGACTAAGAGAAGTTATTAACCCTAGTGAACTTTTTCTAAAAGAGTACAACCAAACTCAAACTCCCGGTAGCACTATTATTGTAACAAATGAGGGTACAAGGCCTCTGCTTGTTGAAATTCAGGCTCTTGTAGGAACAACTCCGTATCCTGCACCCCGAAGGATTGCAAACGGAGTTGATACGGGAAGGGTGCTGCAAATTCTTGCGGTTTTGGAAAAAAGAATCGGATTAAACCTTTCTAAACAGGATGTTTATGTAAATGTTATAGGCGGTATTGATGTTAATGAACCGGCTGCGGATTTAGGCATAGCGCTTGCAATTGTAACCTGTGTCAGAGATGTTGTATTTGACCTTCAAACTGCTATTGTCGGAGAAATCGGATTGTCAGGCGAAATTCGAGCAGTCAATCATATAGAAAAACGTATAAATGAGGCTCAAAAACTGGGCTTCAAGCGCATAATCATTCCGGAAGCAAATGAAGTACAGGGGAACTTTGAAGGTATTGAAATAGTCAAAGTTAAACGTATTCTTGAAGCTATAACCCGCGGTGTGAAAGCTGTTTGCGATAAATAATGCAGAGGAGCTGTTAATAAAAAATTATTTACCGTGATTCATAATCATTTCTGCTCTGTATCTTATATAAGCATGGTTGAGTGGAGTCATAGCTATTGCCTTATTTATTGCACCGATAGCGTTATCATACTCACCGGCAGCATCGTAAGCACTTGCCAGCGTAAAATATGAATACGGGGTATTTTCCTCCAGTGCATTTTTCTTGCAAGCTCTGATTTTCTTCTGATAATACAAATCTTTTAATTGGTTAAATTCTGCCAAATCCGCTTTTGCAGCCTCAAGATTTCCGAGCTCCTTATACAATTTACTCCTTCTTGCGTAAAGAAAATATGAATAACTGTCACCTCTAATTTCGTTGATAGCAAGGTTAATATACTTCAAAGCAAGCTGCTTATCTGAATTATAATATCTTTCAGCCAATTCTGCGTACTCTTTCATTTTTTCCGAATCTGCCGCATGAAGATTGAATGAATACTTTATTGTAATGTATTCTTTTTTGCTATCTTCAGGAAGTTTTCTAAACATACATTTTGAAAGAGTCTCTTTTACCGATTTATCAAAGGCTTCGTTTCCGGATGATTGAACAAGTTCAGACGATAAAACTTCACCATTGGAGCTTATCTTAAATATAACATCCGCATGCCCTTCCAGCATATCTTCAGGAGGATTCCAACAGTTCATAATCCTATCTTGAACATCCGCCATATACTCAGAAAAATCCGCCGCAAAAGCAGGTATTGCAGCTAAAAATGTGATAGACAGTGCTATTATATACTTCTTAAAATCGTCCCAAAACATAAAATCATACTATATTAAAAATTGTTTTCTTTCAAGAAAGTGTAAAGTTTTTCTAAGACAGATTGAGCGAACAATTCTTTCATCTCTACTCGCGGTATTTCAGGATGAAATCTTATTTCAAAAGTTTTAGCCTTTGTTTTCGTACAGATTGTTGAATACATAAGCCCAACAGGTTTTTCGTCGGTTCCGCCGGTCGGGCCTGCAATACCTGTTGTTGAAACACAAATATCAGCACCGGTTAGTTTCTGAAGCCCGCTTGCCATCTCATACGCACATTCTTCACTTACTGCGCCAAAATTTTCGAGAGTTTCCGCTCTCACACCAAGCATTTTTTGTTTAGCTTCATTTGCATACGTAACAAGATTAAGATGGATAAAGGCGGAACTTCCGCTCACATCAGTAAGCTTTGAACTCAAAAGTCCTCCGGTGCAAGATTCCGTCGTCGCAATTTTCAAATTATTTTTGATTAAGATTTCTGCTATTGCCTCTTGAGTGTTCAATATGTTGTCCTTTTTAATATAACTTTATTTTTCTTGTTGTATAGATTATGCTTGTACCAAACACCCTCAAAATCTCCCCTTGGAGTAAACAGGTACTGACAATCTTTTGATACAAAATAGATTGCACTCACAGGCTTTCCTGATATTCTGTATTGGATAGAATAATAAGGATAGTCAGGATAATACCCTTCAATAAAATCAACGTACTTCAAATTTCCCAAAGCATCGTAGTAATACGCTTTTGAAAGGTCTTTTTGGTCTTGTAGTGCATACATATATATGTTTTTCATTTTGCCGTAATAGAATGCCGAAATATTATTACCCTTGTATTCTTTATATCCGGCTGATGCTGCGTAATAGTTTTCGAGATAATTTTTATCCTTCAATTTATCCTTAAATTGCGACTTGAAGTCCTTTTTACGCTCTACTGGATTTTTAAAAATAATATCGCGCACCTCGGAAATTATTGCTTCTTTTTCAAGTTCAGATTTGTTAATCCAATCATACTGTATATTTGCAATAATTGTGTCATTCATATTTGCAAATACACAGATTGGAAACATTAGTACAAATAATAATATTAATTTTTTCATAGTTTAAGTATAACACATTTTATATATTTTATAGTATAATTAGAATATGGTCAGATTATTAGACGGGGAAAACGTTGGAAGAGTTTCAAATCTTGTATACCGAATCTTTAGGTTGCAGGAGTTTTTTACACACATAGTTGAAGTAAACCACCCTGACGGAGTTTCTCCTTGTATATATGCAATGTGGCACTGCCATCAAATGTGCATCCACGGAGTTCAAAACAGAAGCAAACTCAATGTTCTCATAAGCCGCTCGCGTGACGGTGAGATTATTGCACGTGTCGTTGAAAAATGGGGTTTTAAAACTATTCGCGGTTCTAAAGGCAAGCAGGGTGCTGTTGAAGCCACTATGCGAATGATAGATGCCTTAAAAGCAGGCGAGAATTGCGCAATGATGGTAGATGGTCCAAAAGGCCCTCCTAGAATTGTTAAAGATGGCGTAATTAAAATTGCCAAGATGGCACAAGTACCTATAATCCCAATTTTTTGGTACTCGGAAAACTTTAACTTTGCGACCTTCCCTTCTTGGGACAAGCTTAGAATGCCATTATTGGATGTAAGGCTTATTAACATATACGGCGAGCCTATTTATGTTCCGCAAGACGGAGATGAAGAAGAAGCCAGACTAAAACTACAGGCAAGCCTAGAAGAACTTGAACAATTGGCGCCTGAAGCATACAAAGAGGTTTATCAATGGGGACTTTGGAGAAAGAAAAGGTTAGACTCCTCGCGATTCAGATGGAATCCGTAATAGGAGAGCGAAAACTTAATATTGATACAGTAAAAAATCTTCTCATTGCCGAGCTTGAAAAATACGGCGGAGCGGATTTTCTGTTTTTGCCTGAGGTTTGGACTGCGGGCTGGGAACCTTCAGTATTTCCTAATTGCGCAGAGGAAGTCGAAAACTCTCAATCTATTGATATGCTAAAGAAAATTGCAAGGCAATATTCTGTTAATATAATCGGCGGAAGCATTATCAGAAAAGAGGGCGAAAATTTGTATAATTCGTCTCCGATAATCAACAGGGGTGGAGAGCTTTTAGGATTCTACGATAAAAATCACCTATTTTCGTATTACGGATGCGCAGAAGGTGAATACATAACAAGAGGAGACTCTCCTGTTATGGTAAATATTGAGGGAATAAATATCGGAATTACGATTTGCTATGATATTCGCTTCCCTGAAATATACAGAGCCTACAGAAAAGCAGGAGCGGATATTCTTGTAAACATGGCAGCTTGGGGTAAGTCAAAGAAAATTCCTTGGGATAGTATGACAACCTCTCGGGCTGTCGAAAACCAAACTTATATGGTTGCGCTCACTCAAACAGGCTTGCTCGCAAACGGAGATGAAAACCTTGGTCATTCTATGATTTTGGATTATCAGGGCAATATTATGGATGAAATAAATGAAAAAGAAGGCGGAATTTATGCTGAAATTAACCTTCACAAAATGTACGAATTCCGTGACAAATGCAAAGTTTTGGATGATATAAAAGACTCTTATGAGGTAAAAATAATATGAAAAAATTACTAATCGTTTTAATGATTATTATATCGGGCTTGATTCCTGCAAATGCAAAAAGTTTAAAGGGAGAAATAGCCTCTACAATATCAGCTTCTCCAATAGAAAAAAGTTCAATTTCCATATCCGTTAAAGATTTGAACAATAATAAAACTGTTTATGCTTTAAATGAGAACATGCTTATGCATCCGGCTTCTATCCAGAAAATACTGACACTTCCTGCGGCAATAGATGTTCTGAGCAAAGATTATGAATTTACAACATCTCTTTATAAAAGAGGTGCAAAAGAATACATCGTAAAACTCGGTGCAGACCCGTATTTAACCCATGATGACTTGAGCGAGCTTGCTTCTAAAATAGATAAAGAAAAAGTAGAAAAAATATATATTGATGATTTTATTATTGAACAAAAAAGCTGGGGCGAAGGCTGGCAATGGGATGATGATTTGAATACATCCATGCCGAGATTTAACTCCTATAATCTTGACAGAAATCTTATAAAACTTACGGTAATGCCTTCTGATAACGGGATGCAAGCCTTAATTATCAACCCAAGCAAATATCCGATTGTGTTTTTAAATAATGTGACATCCGGAGACAAAAATGAACTTTTAATTTCACGCGACAATTCAATTTCAGAGAATGCATTAATGCTATCCGGCACAGTTAACACACCTGTTGTCTCATACATTCCTATAAGCAATCTAAAAAGATATTTTGGTTTCAAATTCACACGCGCTCTTGAAGATAACAAAATTTACCTAAAACAGCCGCGCACTGTAGCGAAGCTTAGTGCAAACGACAAACTTGTGTCGGAAATTCAGCATCCAATTTCAAACGCTATCAAAGATATACTTTTAAACAGCAACAATATGGTTATGGAAACCGTTATGAAAATTGCTTCAGCCAAAGCATATAACCAAATTGGCAGCGACATTTTAGGAACAAAACTCTTTGATGAATTTTGCGCTAAAAATAATATAGACAATTCAAAAGTCAGACTTGTTGACGCAAGCGGGGTTTCCAAAAATAATCTGATGCATGCGGATTTTGTAACTGAATATCTTGTAAAACTTAAAGGTAACGAAGTTTTGGAAAATATGGCAAAAGCCGGCGAAGGGACTCTTTCAAACAGAATGCTTCCAATTGGAGATAACCTGAGAGCCAAAACAGGAACTCTTTCCGACATAAGCTCTATTGCCGGATATCTAACCACAAAATCAGGCAAAAATTATGCATTTTGTATAATGATAAATGATCCCAAAACATCTTCATCAGATAAAAAATCTCTCGAAGATTATTTAATAAGAGAGTTATATATAAGAGGGTAGCGTGTTTCAAACAATAGGCGAATACTTAGAGTACTTGGAACTTGAAAAAGGACTTTCTCAAAATACAATTGATGCGTATAGAAGGGACTTAGAAGACTTTGCAGAAAAGACAGGTGCAGAAAATGTCTCGGCTGTTGACAGAATAATGATAAATTCTTATGTTCGCTCACTTAGAGAGCGGAAACTTGCGCCAACAAGCGTCATAAGAAAAGTTGCCTCTCTTCGAGGTTTCTTTAAATGGACAACTTCGGTTGGAATAATTGATAAAAATCCGGCGACAACTCTAGAGCAGCCGAAAGTTCCTCAAAGACTTCCGAAAGTTGTTACCATAAAAGAAATAGAGGAAATGCTCCATAACAATTTAACCCCCTTGGAACATGTTATGATGGAGCTCTTATATAGCTGCGGACTCCGCGTTTCCGAACTTGTCGGATTAAAAGTTAACGATATTGACCTGTCTTCAAAATATGTAAGATGCTTTGGAAAAGGTTCAAAAGAGAGAATAATACCAATCGGAGAAACTGCAAAATCAGTCGTAAAAGAGTATTTATCAGAACGTGACTTGTTAATCAAAAAATATAACCTGTCTACAAAAAAACTTCTGATACTTGCAAATGGAAGACTTGTTAACAGACAAGATGTTTATACATTTATTCATAATCAGGGAAAAGTTATACACAAAAACATCTCTCCGCATACTTTAAGACACAGCTTTGCAACTCATCTGCTTGAAAACGGAGCTGACTTAAGAATTGTACAGGAACTTCTCGGACATAGTGATGTATCAACAACTCAGCTGTATACACACATATCCAAAAAACGACTGAAAGAAGTTTACTTTT
>CACZPB010000015.1 GCA_902782905.1 uncultured bacterium | reverse complement strand
TAGGTGGCCGAGTGGCTAAAGGCGACAGACTGTAAATCTGTTCTCGAGAGGGTACGGTGGTTCGAATCCACCCCTGCCCACCACTTTTAAAGACTTCTTCGGAGGTCTTTTTTTGTTGGGGTGAATTCTCACGCGTTACCTTGGGGTAACGGGTTCTTTCCTCCTTCCGCTTTTGAGGGTTTTAATAATGAATTTAAAATACATTTTTCCTTCAGTTAAGTCCAAATTGTCCTTTTTTTTAAATTTTTGTTGGGTTTCACCCAACCTACAGGCTAACCTACAGGCTACAGGCTGCATTTTAAATCTGACAGTTCTTTTATAATCGACTCCTTATTAACCGTCTTGCTTTTCGTCAAATTTAAAATAGATTATTATTAGATAGATTGATAGCATTTCATTAAAAATTTTTCAACTGTTTTATTTTATTAAAAAAATACTTTTTTGATATAATATCTTTACAGAGAGGTCTTTATGATAGATTTTTTATCTAATCCTGATTGGATTAAACCACAAATTGATTGTTTGCTGTTCTTACAAAACATAAGAATTACAGAGCCGGAATTTATAGACAAATTCTTCTTGTCTATAACTATATTCGGGGAATTTTTAATCCCGACAATTATCTGCTCAATAATATACTGGTGCATTGATTTTAGAGCCGGAATCTATCTGTTTTCGCTTGAAAGTTTTAATGTTTTTTTTGCACACTTATTTAAAATGATTGCTTGTGTTTACAGACCTTGGATTTTGGATGATAAAATACATCCGTCAGCACTTGCTGTTCCATACGCAAAAGGGTATTCTTTCCCGAGCGGACACTCTGCAATGAGTTCATCTGTTTTTGGCGGGCTCGCTTTTTTACTTAGAAAAAACAAGTTTATATGTTTTTCTTTAATATTATTAATCTTGACAGTAGGATTTTCAAGGCTTTGGCTGGGAGTTCATACCCCGCAAGATGTAGTATGCGGACTGCTGATAGGATTAATTCTTATATTTGCAGTAAATGTCATAATAAATTGGGCCGAAAAAAATCCAAACAGATATCTTTATCTGCTCGGAATTTTCGACCTTGCAGCCATACTGGCACTGATATACATTTACTTCTTTAATAACTACCGTATTGACTACATTGACGGTCAATTGCTTGTAAATCCTATAAAATTAAAATACCTTACGGTTATTGTTTACTCATATATCTTAGGACTCACAAACGGTTGCTATTTATGCAGAAGATTTTTTCCTTATGAACCTAAGGAAACTTCTTTAAAACTCCGAATCATAAGAGGTATTATTGGTACTACAATAGTTATTTGGATGCTAAGGTCCGTTCTTGAACAAATCTTTTTGAACACCATTCATCTGAGAATTGCTATTCCGGAAATGTTCATTATGGGATTTGTTATCACGCTAATTTATCCGATAATTTTCAAAAAGTTTAATTTTTAAACTTATTTAGCAAAAATCACTTTAACGGAAGAACATATCAAATCTATGGACCATTTTGCAATTATAATTCCGCCTACAACTCCGATTATAGGATCTAGTTTTATATAGCCAAAATATTGTCCGCACAGTAGAGCACCAATAGCCAAAACTGAGGTAAGCGCATCTGCTAAAATATGCAAATATGCGGCTTTAAAATTCAAATTTTCTGCATGATTGTGCTCTTTCTCATTGTGACAATCATGGTGAGCATGTTCATGCCCTCCCATAACAAAAATACAAAGCATGTTAACCGCAAGCCCTAGTGACGCAACCAAAATCGCTTCTGCAAAAGATATTGTCATAGGATGAAAATATCGCATTACAGACTCAGTTATAATACCTAAAGATGTCATTCCCAAGAATATGGCACTCAAAAAGCCGCCCCAAGCATTAATTAAATATTCTTTGTCTCTATAAGCTACCGCTACTATGCAAACAACCAACGTAATTAAAAATGCAAAAGCATGTGTTCCCATATGAAACCCGTCAGCAGTAAGCGCCATTGAATTTGTTATAATACCAAAATATATTTCAGCCACCATAGTAAATATGGTAACTAACAGAACCAGTATAGTACGCTTTTTCAATACAGAATTTTCCAATTTATCTATTCCTCGCCATTATCTTCTGTTTCGATTGGTTGAGGCTTTGTCCTGAGACTTACATAGCTCAAAACCAGCATTATCAAAATCAAAACCGCTATATAGATAAAATAATTCTTTAAAACTCCTGTAAAATAAGTAGCCACAGCACCCGCAAAAACAGCAAAGAATGTTAGAATCGCAACTGTTTTCTTCTGCGAAAAACCTGCTTTTAAAAGCTTATGGTGGATATGTTCTGCATCTGCAACAAAAGGAGATTTTCCCTTGAGTATTCTTCTCGTACTTGAAAAAGTTATATCAATAATAGGAACCGCCAAGACTAAAAATGGTAATAATACCGCTAGTGCAGCGCCTTTCATAACACCTGCTATAGACAAAGTCGCAAGTAAAAATCCTGAAAATAAAGCTCCTGAATCTCCCATAAATATTTTTGCAGGGTTAAAGTTGAAAGTCAAAAACGCAAGCATAGAGCCAGCTAAAATAAATGCAATTAAAGCTGTGATTGGCTGAGCCGGAGTCATTGCAACAGAAATTATGGCAAGCGTTATTGAACTTACGGTAATAACAGAACCTGCAAGCCCGTCGACTCCGTCAATAAAGTTAACCGCATTTGATATGCCAACAATCCATAAAACTGTAATTGGATACGACAACAACCCCAGTTTTAATGTGCCGCCTCCAAAAGGATTAAATATAGTATCAATTTGAACACCAAGCAAGAAAACTATTGTTGCAATTGATAATTGTATAATGAGTTTAAACTTGGCATCAAGATTGTAAACATCGTCAACAAGTCCTAATAAAAACATTAACGACCCGCCCAAAAGAATCCCTGAGAGCAGGCTTCCGTATGGGTAATAGCTTAATAAAACCAACACCAAAAAAGTAAGCATAGCAGATGCCCATATTGCAATACCTCCCAATCTTGATATTGGGAGTTTGTGAATTTTTCTCTCATTTGGCAAATCTACCAAACCTTCTTTTTGAGAAAACTCTATTACAAACGGTACTATAAATACCCCAATAAGGTAGGATATAAAAGCTCCTATTATATGTGCATGTGTTAGTTTGATTATCATAAAATCCTCATGCTAATTCTATGACAAAAATATATTGTGGTAAAGGGGGGATAGTAACAGTTTTTTAATTAAGCACTACCGGTTATTTATTAAACATAAAAAAGCCCTGATGAAAATCATCAAGGCTTTTTGAATTCAGTTTTTTGCCTGAATTAGAATAAGATAGTCAATTCTTCATCAGGGTTCAAGCTTGAATCGTTAGTTGTGCTTGGAACGAAGATGTATTTAACTTCGTCAACAAATTCATAGCATACACCAAATACACCTGTTGTAGCTGTTTTAGTGATGTTATAAACGCCTTTGCCAACTGCGATAACGCCGCTTCCGATACTCTTAGCACCTTTCAATGGGTGAAGTGATGCTGTATCAGATAATGTATCAGCTAAATTATCAACGATTTCTTCTGTACCGTTAGAAACGATTTCAGCTGTTGAAGAAACTGTTCTTCCTGAAACACCTGCTGTTCTTGCAACAAATTCTACAGGAGCGCTAAGAAGTCTTGAAATGATGTTCGGATTTTTCTTAACGTCAACAGAAGCATTTGAAGCGTATTTCGGGAATTCAGCCTTCAATGAACCGCTCTTGATTTCTCTGAATGATACTTCTACATAGCCAGGGTTCTTAACACCAGGTCTTACAACTCTTGTTACAACACCTTTAACTGTTGAACCAGCTGGGAATGTAGTGCCGTTTACAGTAACTTCTTCTGTAGTTTTAGCAGTGAATGTATCACCTGCTGTAGAAGTTCTAGCAGAGATTCTTTCGCTCAATTTAATTTTAACAAGAGTTGGTGTGTAAGTTGTAG
>CACZPB010000014.1 GCA_902782905.1 uncultured bacterium | reverse complement strand
GCAGGCAAGAGTTGAATTTTGCCGCAATTTTGGAATTGACCTTGTTTCAATGAAGGAAAATGATGTCGTAATTCCTGTAACGAATATTAATATTCGTTACAAAGCTTCTGCAAAACTGGATGAAATTATAGTTGTAGAAACGGAGATTACAAAAATTACACCGCTCACAATTGTTTTCAATCAAGTTATCAAGAATAAAGAAACGCAGAAACCATATACAATAGCAGAAGTTGAAGTCGTTGCGGTTAACGGCGAGGGTAGAATTTACAGAAGAATGCCTGAGGTCTTGAAAGCTGCTTGTACAAAAGCAATGGAGGCATAATGCCAAGACTCAATAAATATATTGCATCCACCGGAGCTTGTTCACGAAGAAAAGCTGACGAACTCATCGAAGCAGGTAAAATTGCAGTAAACGGTAAAATTATTATCGAACTGGGTTTTTATGTAAGAGAAAAGGATAAAGTTACGCTTGAGGGTAAAATCATTCGTCCTCAAACGCTAGAATATTATATGTTTTATAAGCCGGCAGGCTATATAACAACACTGGAAGATGAAAAAGGCAGAAAAACGATTTATGATGTTATACCGCCGGAATTAAAGCATCTAAAGCCCGTTGGCAGATTGGATAAAGAATCTACAGGGCTTCTTATTATGACAAATGACGGCGAGCTTATAAATCAGCTTACCCATCCGTCTGTAAAAGTCCCGAAAGTTTATATGGTTACAATTAACGGCAAATTTACCGAAGCACACGCTAAAGAAATGCTTGAAGGGATTGAGATTGTAACAGATACAAATGAAAAGAAGATTGCTTATGCAGAAACCATGCCTGTTGAAATAAATAATAAATCTTCTGTAATTCAGGTGGTCTTGTATCAGGGAATAAACAGACAAATAAGAAAAATGTTTGCAAAACTTGGCTTTGAGGTTACGGTACTTAAAAGAATTCAACACGCAATAATTACGCTAGAGGGCCTCAAAAAAGGACAAATAAAGCCGATGAAGCCAAAGCAGGTTAAGCAGCTTCAAGGATATTTGAAGAAAATAAACGATGTTAAATAGATTTGAAGAAAGCAAGAGCCGATTATTTCCTCGCTCTGCGGGAGAGGGAAAGGTGAGGGGGCTGGTGGATTAATGTTAAAAAAAGTAGCAATAACAGGAAATATAGCTTCCGGAAAATCGCAGGTGGAAAAGTTTTTGGCTGAAAAATTCCCTGTATATGATGCGGATAAAATCGCGCACCAAATTTTAGATGAGTTAGACGACTTTTTAGGGTATGACGTCTTAACTGATGGTAAGATTGACAGAAAGAAGCTTGGAAAATTGGTTTTTGAAAATAAGGAATTGAAACAAAAACTAGAAGAAATTATTCACCCGAAAGTCAAAGAAAAAATATTGGAATTATTTCAAAAACACCAGAACGATAAGTTGATTTTTATCTCAGTTCCGCTCCTTTTTGAAGCAGGTTTTGAGGGGCTGTTTGATGAGATTTTATTTATAAGTGTTGATAAAGAAATTCAGCTTAAAAGACTTATGAGCCGTAATAATTTTACAAAAGAAGAAGCTCTTTTAAGGATGAATTCACAGTTGAATCCGGAAGAAAAAATAAAAAAATCTGATTATGTAATCAATAATAATGGCTCAATAGAAGAATTAAAAAAACTTGTGATTGAATATATTAATAATGTAACAAAATAGATAAATTTTTGTTACATTTTTGCCAATTTTATATTACAATCTCATTGGGGGTGTAAATTAACCTTTATATCATGCGTACCCCAGAGGATTAGATAGAATGTTTAATGAAGTAAAGACACACGAGATTACGGTAGACATCGTTATACTAACAATAAAAGAGAACGCACTTCAAGTGCTTTTAGTCAAGAGAGATAATGAACCTTTCAAAAACAAATGGGCAATACCCGGAGGATACGTAAGAATGTCAGAAAACCTTGATGAAGCTGCAATGAGAGTTCTCAAGGAAAAGACTAATGTAGAAAATATTTATCTTGAACAGTTGTATACTTTCGGTGACCCGCTTCGTCACCCTGTATCAAGAGTTATAACATGTGCTTATTTTGCGCTAATAAGAGCAGAGGATGTAGAAGTTGTCACATCAGACGAGCTTGCTTGGCACAAAGTTTTTGACCTGCCACCTCTGGCTTTTGACCACAAGGAGATTATTGAATATTCTCTCAAACGTACAAGAGAAAGACTTGAAATGTGTCCTGTAGCTTATCAGCTTCTTAACGAAAAGTTCACGCTGACTGAAATGCAAAAAGCTTATGAGATGATTATGGAAAAGAAACTCGACAAGCGTAATTTCAGAAAGAAGGTTATTACAACAGAAGGTCTTAGAGAGCTCAACGAGTTTTCTAAATCCTCATCAAAGCGTCCTGCAAGACTCTATACTTTTGACAACATCAAGTTAAACTCAAAACGCGCCCACTTTATCAAGAAAGCAAAATAGAGTTATTATTAAAGAGAATAAAAACAACACAGGCGGCAAAGCAATCTAGAATTATAAAAGAGGAAATATAAATGCTAAAATTTTTATGGGTATTAATGGTTTTATCAGCACTTTTATTAATAGTGTTGGTTTTAATGCACTCACCAAAAGGTGACGGCATCGCAGGGATAGGTAATGCAGCACAAATGTTTACTTCTCAAAAGAGTGCGGAAAAAGGGCTAAATAAACTGACAGGCATTGTAGCTCTCGTATTTGTTGTTTGCGTATTTTTGCTTGGTTTTGGTATAGTTCACTAAAAACAGACGAATAATTATCGAGTTTTGCATCTGCCCCGATTGGGGAAGATGTCCGGAGGACAGAAGGGGAAAGAGTGTAGATGCTGAGCCAATTTTCACGAACTGAACTCTTGATAGGCAAGGACGGATTAGAAAAATTATCTAATTCGCGTGTTGCCGTGTTTGGTGTTGGCGGAGTCGGGGGCTATGTTGTTGAAGCCCTTGTAAGGAGCGGAGTCGGTGCTGTTGATTTAATAGATAATGACAAAGTCAGCCTCACAAATATAAATCGACAAATAATTGCTACACATAAAACTGTTGGCGAGTATAAAGTCGATGCGGCAGAAGCGAGAGCATTAGAAATTAATCCCGATGTAAAGGTTACAAAATACCAAATGTTTTATACTCCCGAAAATGCAGATGAAATTGATTTTACACAGTTTGATTACGTAGTTGATGCGATAGATACCGTTATCGGGAAATTAGAAATTATTGAGCGGGCAAAGAGGGCTGGAGTCCCTGTGATTTCTTCTATGGGAGCCGGAAACAAACTGCATCCTGAAAAGTTTGAGATTGCGGATATTTCAAAGACTTCTGTTTGTCCTCTTGCAAAAGTAATCAGACAGGAACTAAAAAAGCGCAGAATTAAAGGAGTAAAGGTAGTATATTCTAAAGAACTTCCGATAAAACCCGCTCTTTCAGAAGAAAAAATTGAAGGTAAACGCCAAATAGCCGGCAGCATGGCATTTGTTCCATCCGCTGTCGGACTGATTATCGCCGGCGAAGTCGTAAGAGAGTTGATAAGCTAGTGTTCTTTTTCTAAAAGCTGGATTGCTTAGTCAGCAAGCCGTTGCCTCCTCGCAATGACGTCCAATCGGCAGGTCTTACGCCAAACCAATTATATTTGCCCCTACAAAGACGCTTTACTTGTAGCTCTCACTCCAAACCAATTATATTTACCCCTACCCCCCCTCTATATGGAGTATTTTTATCGATATTTATTAAAGTTATTTGTTTTTCTTGTCGTTTTACATGTTGACTTTGTCAAAAAAAGTATTAAACAATAAATAAAATATAGGAGAGTCCGCTATGGGAATGGCAGCATCACAAGCAAGATATTTAGCACTTACTGCAAGAAAGACCAATACAGAATGGGAAGGTCAGCAGATTAACCAAGCACGTACTGCGCTTGCCAATCAGAGTGCAAATCTATTCAACAGGCTTTTGGGCTTGGAAGTTCCTAACCCTCCTAAAACTACCGATTACACAGAACTTCAATATTCATACTCAGATGGTGAAAACGAATCTGTATTAGAGAGTTGGAAACAGTTATCTAACAAAGATAACAATTATAATTATGAAGTAAAGCACTATTATCTTGCAGATGTTTATACAGGTGCACAAAAAATGCTTCAGGACCCTCAGGTTCAGATGAAAAACGTTTTGCAAGAAAAACAGTATAATTCAAAGGATACAATAGTTGAATTTAATGCAACAGATAATGTTGTTACTGTAAAATACAAGGTTAAAGATGAAGATAAATCGCAAGCATACGATAAAATTGATGTAGCGACAGCAGATGATAATTTAAAACTTGCTCTGAAAGATTTTGGTACAGCAAAACATATGGCCATGACAGAAGGTGGCTTGCCATTGAACACTGATGATATCTATGGTTATCAAGATACAGACGGGACTTGGCACTTCTTCTTATATAATAATAACGGAGCCGAAGATTATAAAGACTACTCAACCGTTTATGCTCCCGCCTATGTTGGGAACTCAAAGCTTACCGAATTAAATGAGCTTGTAGTAAACGACAAAATTGACCAAGTTGCCGAACTTGCGCAAATATTAAAAGATACACCTACTGCAAATTTAAGTAAGCATATAAGTTTTGATGCAGATGGAAATCTTCAATACACCGGCTCAGGAATTTATACATTTGACATGAACGGAAGAACCTATTATACAACTCAAGAAGATTTGGATAATTCGGTAGGCAAACCATATAATCCTTTGAAGCCTATAGAACAACAGCAAAAGCTTGCGTATTTTAATGCTTCATATATTTCAAAGAAAATTGAAGAAACAAACCATGCGCTTTTAGAAACAGATTCAAACGGAAGATTTAAGTCTGTAAGGTTTGACAATGATACAAATACATATAATCTTAATGTCGAAACAGTAACGAATGAAAAAGCATACCAAGATGCAATGAATCAGTATTTGTATAAAAAAGAACAGTATGAAAAAACAATAGCTGATATTAATGCGAAAACAGAAATTATTCAGCAGGAAGACAGAACGCTTGAGCTTCGTCTAAAACAGCTTGATACAGAACAACACGCTCTTGCAACCGAAATGGATGCAGTTAAGAAGGTTATCAAAGATAACGTTGAAAAGACCTTCAAGACATTCGGTGACTAGTGGGGTAAATATTCTCCAGCCTGATGTTTGCCGGCAAGTGTGGCGTTTGTTTGGTAAAAAATACTTGTTTTTGAGTTTACATTTACACAAACTCTATTTTGATGTATCATTGATTCTATGAGAAAGCATGTTGTAGCGTATTTGCACACGCATTGGGATAGAGAGTGGTACAGAGAGTTTAAAATATTCAGACTGCGTCTTTTGAGGGTATTTGATAATGTTTTGGAATTGCTTTTAAAAAATAAAATTCCCTCTTTCTATTTTGACGGGCAAGTGAGCGCGTTAGAAGATTATCTTGAAATGCGACCCGAAAAAAGAGAGCTTGTCGAAGTTTTGATAAAGCATAAACGTCTCTTTATAGGACCTTTCTATTGTTTAGTTGATGAATTTTTGACTGATAAAACATGTTTTTCAAAGAATTTAGAGCTAGGAATAAAAACGGCTCAAAAATATGGCTGCAATGAGTTTATAGGTTATCTTCCGGATACCTTCGGACATAGCTGTAATGTTCCGGAAATACTTAGAGACTTTGGAATAGATAAATGCGTTGTTTGGCGGGGATGCGGTGACTTTCCGGCTGAATTCAAATGGTGCGGAATGGATACAGTAAATCTCGTAAGAGGGTATTTTCATGATGTATTTTCTCTCGATGCACCAATGGAAGTAAAGGCTGAAATCCTCAAAAAAGATTTGGATTTGATTGGTGAAAAATCAGGGAATTATATCCTTTTCCCGATCGGAGCGGATCATTTGGGTGTTGAAACAGATGTTGCCGAGCAACTTGAGGCTATGGGTGAAATCTTAAAGCAGGATTACTATTTTACATTATCAAATCCTTTTGATTATTTTAAGCGTGTAGAAAATCAGTTCGGTGAATTTGCTTGGGATGATGAACTAAGAGACAATTCAAAAACATTTACGCTTCAGGGATGCTATTCTTCAAGGCTAGATTTAAAAAGGTATAATGTGGAAGCTTCTTATAAACTTGATTTAGCGTCAAGACTTGTCAAATATCAAAGAGAGACAAAGTATGATAGTGTAATTGATTATGCATATAAAATGCTTCTGCAAAATCAAGCGCACGACAGTATTTGCGGATGCTCTACAGACGATGTCCACAGAGAAAATGAAATAAGATACAAAAAAATTCTTCAAATAGCAAACGGGATTATTGATGAAATAAGATTTGAGAACAATTTTAGCCAAAGAAGAATAATTAATTTATCAAATAAGCCTTTCTCAGGAATTGTAGAGTTTGAATCTGTGGAAAAACTGGATGGATATGAGTATATAGGAGAAAGGCGCGGGTTTGACAGAATGCTTCTTGCCGATACTCAAAGAATCCCTATAACGGAAGATTATAATCCAATTTATAAATACTTGGCAGAAGTTGAAGATATAGAACCAAATGAGATGGAATTTATTCTGCCTTCTGTTTCTGAAAGCGATTTGACCATATCAAAGGATGGAATTTCGAACTCTAAGCTTAATCTGAAAATCAGAAACAACAATGTTTATATAAACGGAATAAAGGTTTCTCTGGTAGATTTTTCAGACCTTGGAGACAGCTATAATTTTGCACCCGATAAGGATGACAAAGGTGAGGAACTAGAAGTCTACAGAACAAGAGTATTGTTGAATACTAAAACCAGAGCTTCGTTAAGGATTGATTTTGAAGGAAAAAGAGATATTGTTTCGCTTGTTGTAACATTGGATAAAAAAAGTTCTAATATAAAATTTTATTATGATTGGGAAAATACTCAAAAGAATCACGTTTTAAATGTGTGTTTTGAACTACCGGAAGCTATTGGAACAGTATATTCAGAAGATATGAATACGCTAATTAAACGCAGATTTGATCCATACTATGATATAAGAGTGAATCTTCCGGAAACAAAAGGTGTTGAGGTCAAAACCAATACTGCTCCGATGCAGCGCGGACTTTTGATTGATGAGCGAGAAAATAATTTAGGTGTGATAACAAAAGGCTTGACTCAGTATGAAGTTTTTGAAAACAAACTTTTTATACCAATACTTCGTGCAACAGGTCAAATATCAAACCCTAAAAACCCTGCAAGAACAACTCCGGCAGGACCTCCGTTGGAAGTTGAGACTTTGCAAATGCTCGGCAGACAAAGTGCAGAACTATACGTATTCTTTGGAAATGAAAATGCTTTCAATGATACATTGGATCAGGTTTATAGTTATATTGTGACATAAATTATTTTCTGTCTAAAATAAATTGATTCTTAAAATTGAAATTCATTCTATCGAGTGAATTCATTGCTGTTTTAGAATATTTTTCTTGTGTCGGTGGATTGCCATTGTACAAGTAAAATGCTTTTTTTATACAACGTTTATTTTCTTCTGGAGTCAGTTTTATTGTGCCGTTTTTTAATCCTTCTATTGCTTTTTGAATTGTACCAATGTTCCCTTTGCCGAATTTTAATTCGGCAACAGCTTGTGCATATTTTATTTCAAACGTAAGTACGCCGACTTTTATACCAAATTCGTCATCCTTCGCGCATCGTGTTCTAATGGCGACGGGAGATGCATCTTTGTATGAAAGAGTATCTGTAAGTAGTTTTTCATCCATTTTTTTGTATATGTTGTTCCAGTTACCTTTAGCAGTCGGATAAAATCCATTAATAGCACTTGTTGTAATCTGCATTGGTCCCCTACCGCTTGCACCGTCAAGGTTTTTCTTAAAACTACCTCTCGTTTCTGTGCTAATTACCGCAACAATAATTTCAATAGGAAAATTGTTTTCTGTTGCAACTTTATAAATTTTGTCACTCCAATATTTTAAATCGACACTAAACTTTTTTACCCCTTGTTCAATTATTATTTTTTGTTTAACTTCAGCCTTTATAAGTGATGCGATGTATTGTTTAATCTCTTTTTCCGCATTTGCAGCCTTATTTAGTGCAGCAATATTTTTGTCCCTTGCAAGCATGATTTCTTCAGTTCTTTTCAAATTATCAATTCTTAAAGCGTCTGGAGCTTCAGGCTTTATATTTGCAGGATTATATTCTTTCCCTTTAGCATCATAGATTTTCCCTTCAAACAAAAAGGTGTCAGTTTTGGGGTCATAACTTTTTCGCATATTATTGAAAATACTAACTTCATTATGGTCTAATATGCCATCACCGTTTAGGTTGGCTTTTTGTGCCATAGAACGCCATATACCGTCAAAATCTGATATATTTATTGAAAAAAAACCTTCAGGCATAATTGTCCCATCCAATCGTTATCTTACAATTTGTATATCGGCATATTTTAATAAAACTTTAGTGATTTTAATTCTTTTTTTACAAATGTTTACAAAACGAAAAGGACTTGCATTTGCAAGTCCTTTTCGTTTTTATTCAATATTTACCCCTTACTCAATAACCTTAGCCTTGTCTTCTTCGGTTACGCCTTTGATTGTGAGGTTAATTCTGCCTTTGTCGTCAATCTTGATTACTTTAACGATAACTTCGTCACCAATATTAACGTGAGGTTCAATTGTTTCGATTCTTTCTTGGCAGATTTGAGAAATGTGAACCATACCGTCTTTGCCGCCGCCGAGTTCAACGAAAGCACCGATAGGTATAATTCTTACAACTTTGCCCTTGATAACCATACCAACTTCAGGTTTGAAGGTTAAATCATTAATCATCTTCTTAGCAATAGCAGCGCCTTCTTGGTCGTTAGAAGTGATTGTTACGATACCGTTATCTTGAATATCAATTTCTGCACCTGAAGCATCAATTATGGCTCTGATTTGCTTGCCGCCAGGTCCGATAACTGTTCCGATGTCTTCTACAGGGATATTCATTGTAGAAATTGAAGGTGCGTATGGTGAAAGTTCCTTAGCAGGTTCTGTAATAACTTTTCTCATTTCACCTAAGATGTGTAATCTGC
>CACZPB010000013.1 GCA_902782905.1 uncultured bacterium | reverse complement strand
TGCGGGAGAGGGCTAGGGTGAGGGGGTAGTTTCAAACACAGCCCTTACGTAATAATTTTCATCATTTTCAAGAGTCGTACGCAAATCCGTAAAACTGTCTGAAACAGCGACAATTTGGGCAACTTTTTCTCTTATTGTATACTCTTTTTGCGCCGCACATTTGTTAAGTAAATCTTCAAGAGTCGGTATGTCAATATATTTGTAAAAATATTTTATTGCCTCAAGACACCAATACAGCTTAAAAACTTGTTTATTTATAACGTATTTTTTGTCTCTGAAAATAAACTTTGAAATCTCATCCAGTGCTTCATTTGTAAAACGGATGATTTTAGTTGCATACTCTGTTGAGAATTCTTTATTAAATCCCAAAAGATTAGCACTATCAACTGCGAGCCGGCAGATATTTCCGTTTATATCAATTGTCGCATCAGCAAGTTTTTGTGCTGAAATTTGCGCAAAAATTTCTGCGGCAAAAGAGTCTTTACTCAATATTTGATTAATCTTTAGAGCAACCGCTTCTCTTATTTTCCCGTCACAGCCGGTAAGATTATTCAATAATGCTCTGGCGTCATTTTCTGTTTTCACATAGTCAAACTCAAGTGCTGCAATTTGTTTCTGCGGAATATTTCCGCTCTCAAGCAATTTCAAAAGCTCATCGTGAGAAAAATTCTTTTGGCTTAATTCATAAGCTTGTTCAAAATTTTCTTCCAAATTATTATAAAAACCTTTGTTCAAATTTATATCTGCCATAATTTCATACACGATTTTAGCACAAGCTCTAATGTTTTTGGAGTTAAAAATAGTTTTAATGAAGGATACATAAAGGGAAAAATTCTGTAAAATAGGATTAGGAGACAAAAATGAGCTTATTTGAAACTATAATTAATAAAATATTGATATTTGAAAAAGAACCGCAAAGAGTAGGTTTGTCGCAGTTTAAATCTGATGAAGAAATTCCTGTGCAAAAGAAAGAGCCATCAATCAGAAATAAAGATGTAAAGCTTTCTGACTTAATGCGCAGAGCATCGTAAGTCATCCCCCTCACCCCGAATTTCTAATTTTCGAGCTTAGGAACTCTCAAATTGAAATTCTACCCCTCTATCACCCGTGGCGAGGGTAGAAAATGATTTTCCTTAAATCATCCAAGCGCCTTCCAGAATATCCATATGCCCGTCGAGCAAAAATTCTGCGAATTTTTTAGTGTCTACTTGAGCAGCGACTATTGAAAGCAAATCGTCCGGCAGCTCAAGATTCATGTTAATAAGCGTTTCTTTGTCAAGCATAACCATGGGTTTTACCATATCTTGCTTCATCATGGTGCTGAGCATATTTACATAAGTTTTGTTTTCAAAAAGTGTTAAGTATTCCGGTTTGTCTTTTGTCAGTTGAAAAGTTAACTGCCTTTGTACATCCGGATCAATTGCGGACATAAAGTCTCTGAACTTGTCATCAGGCAGGTTTTCTAACATTGAGAACAAATTTCCCTGATTTTCTGCGGTTGCAGGTTTACCTGTTACACCTTCAATGAATTTTTGCATAACATCTTGCGGAAGTGATTTCAAGTTTTCCATAACGTCATGCCTTTCGAGCTTGTCGTTTTGGAAGAACATTGCAAGATCTTCTTCCGTAAACATTTCGACAATTTTTTCCAACGGAAAAGCTTCCAGAACAACTCTTACAAGTTCTTCAATATCAACTTCCATAAGCATTTCCAAGAGCTTGTCCTGAGTGAAGAAATACATGCCCATAACAAGGTCGTTGTTATCCAATAGAGGTAATACTTGTGCGCGTGTTCTGTCGTCCATTTTGTGCAGAATAACAAACTTATTTTCTACATCTGCAAGTTTGAATATTTGTATCAATTTTGCAGGCGAGTTGTACATTTCCTGCGCGTAACTCACTGCCTTTTGATTACCTCTGGCAGCTTCCGCTTCAATGATTTCGTCAACAGTTTTGAGCCCGTAATCTCGAATCATTCTCGAGGAAGTGATTCCCATACGGTCTGCGAATAATTTCATATTTGCATCAATAACTAATGACATAGCTCTCCTGATATTTTCTCTCTTGTATATATAAAGTATTTACGATTTAAATAATTGCCTAATTATGAAGATTTGTAACAATTAATTAAATGTGCTATAATAATTTTATGAAACGTTTAATTATTATTTTAACATTATTTTTAATTTTTATAAACATATTACCTTCTGATGCTGCATCAAAAATTGTGAAGAAGGATATAAAGGTCGTTGCAAAAGACGGTTTTGCACTCACGGCGATATTGGAGTATCCGAATGTAAAGGGCAAGTCAGAGTATTCGACTGTAGTGCTGCTGCATTCCCTCGGGTATTCTTCCGAGTGGTGGGGTGATTTGCCGAAAAAACTTTTAGCACAGGGTTATGCGGTTGTGCTGATTGATTTTAGAGGTCACGGGAATAGTGTGTATAATGCTAAACTAAACCGAGTTTCATGGACCAGCTTGAAAAAGAGCGCGTTTGTAAAATATCCTGACGATGTTATAACAGTGCTTGATTATATAAAGAATGAGAACAAACGTGAATTTTTCAAAAATTGGGCGATTGTAGGTTCTGATTTGGGTGCAAGTACGGCTATTTGTACTACAAGCAAGATTTCGTATAAACCTGATACGCTGGTTTTGTTGTCTCCTGAGATTAATTCTAAGGGGGTTTATGTTCCGGTCAAATTGGCAGAGATTACTAATACTGATATATTGACGATTACTGGAACGAATGATTCTACAGGATTGAATAATTATGAGTATTTGAGCAAATTTGCTCAGGGAACTTTTGAGAGTTATATACCTTCTTCTCGTTCGACAGGTATGCTGATGCTCAAGAACGATAATACTTTGTCAGATACGATTACCCAGTGGATTGGACAGTATTTAAAGGGGTAAAGGGGTAAAGAAAGAGGTAAAGGGGTAATATCGATATACTGGTAAAGAAGTAAGCCGGTGCTTGATATAAAAGCATCTGGTTGTGAGCATTTTATCTTTTTTAGAGGGTGTATCGAAGTCTGGATAGGCAAATAGAATCAATTTAAAACATGTTCCCTCCCCTTATGGGGAGGGTTAGGGTGGGGTGTCAAATAGCGAACTCTCCTAATTAAGTCAAAAAGTTAAAATTCCCCTTTTGTCCTTTGGACATCTTCCCCGAACGGGGCAGAGAATTCCCTCCCCTCACGGGGAGGGCTAGGGTGGGGTGCCACTGATAAGGTGTCAACAATCAACCTCAAAAACTTCTTTTAATTTTTCGTACACCCCTTCAATATTACTATCTATATCATTATTCCAAAACCTAATCACTTTGTATCCGTTCTGTTCAAGAAATTTAGTTCTATTGTTATCGTATTCGATATCTTTTGTTTGGTTGTGTTGTCCGCCATCGATTTCTATAATAATATTCTTTTCTCTGTTTATAAAATCTACGATGTAGTTTCCGATTGGGAATTGCCTTCTGAATCTGTAGTTAAAGAATTGTCTGTTTCTGATAATTTTCCACAGCTTTTGTTCTTGAGGAGTCATATTGGAGCGAAGTTCTCGTGATTTTTGGATGATATTTTTCATGACTATATTTTAGCATATAAGTTTATTTGTAGATACCCCATCCCTGACCCTTCCCCGTAAGGGGCAGG
>CACZPB010000012.1 GCA_902782905.1 uncultured bacterium | reverse complement strand
TGGCGGAATCGGTAGACGCGTTGGACTTAAAATCCAATCGGGGTTCACCCTCGGTGCCAGTTCAAGTCTGGCCTGGAGCAAATCTTTAAAAGACTTGTCAAATGACAAGTCTTTTTTTACTTGCTTTTGATAATAAAAAGGGCGGATTTTTCCGCCCTTTTTAAATCTTTAAAATCAAAAATACAGAAAACTAACCCTCTTGACCATCTTTTTGTCTATTAAGCATGTCTTGAAGTTTACCCATAATTTCTTCACTTTTTTCTTGAGCATCTGAAATCAAGGTGTCAGCCTTTTTCTTAATATCTTGAACTGTTGCATCTGTCTTCTTTGCGAGTTCTTCAGCCATTTCACCGATTTGTTCTCTTGTTTCTTCACCGGATTGTGGTGCAAGCAAAATACCTACTACTGCGCCAATTGCTGCTCCGATACCAAATCCTGCTAAAAATTTTCCTACTGACATTTTGTTTCTCCTTTATTTTTTAACTTTTTTAGTTTATTACCTTTTATCATTTTTTGTATTGCTGAGAAGGTCTACTTCTTTTTTCTAGACTTTAATGCAGTGCAAAGCCCGCCAAAGAAGCCTTTCGCGACTGAGCCACCAAATGATGACAGCTTAGTTAATATCTTTAATGGGGAATTTGCAATAAAATCTTTGACCTTATTTATTCCTTCATCTGTTTTTATCACAATTCCGCTTACAATTTCTACGGATTTGTTTACATTTTTGAGTGTTGGTTCAAGCTCTGTTTTAACAATTGTTGTTGTCTCATTAATATTCTTTGTAAGTTTTGAAACATCAAAAAGAACTTTTACAAGCATAATCCCTACAAGGACAATAATGACACCAGTTGCATAAGCCAAAAATGTTAAACTTTGATATAGTTGTGCTATCTCCATTATAATAACCCTCTACTACTTACCTTGCTTAGCCATCAATGACTCCAGCTCTTTTGCTTTTCTCATTTTTTTTGACTTTAGCATGCTACATATTTTTTTGTATTGTTTTTCTAATTTGTATCTCAAAAGATCGATAGACTCGAGTGCCTGTTTTTTTGCATCTTTTACCGCCGGAGAGTGTTTCTCTGCCAAATCACATACAGTATCTTTTACCTTCTCTCTCATTGCTTCACCTGATTCCGGAGCATAGAGAACACCTGCAACAATCCCGCCAATTACACCGAGAATTAAACCAACGCCAAATCCTATTGATGACTTATCTTTGTCACACATAATATAACCTCGCTTAATTTTTCTACAATCCAATTGTATCATGGTTTTTAAAGATATTAAAGTACCAAGTTAACTTAATTAACCCGTTTTTCTACTTCTTTTTTTACAGCCCAAAAAGTCAGCCCGGCAAGGACGCCTTTGAGCTGATCCAAAACGAGTTTTGTCACAATATCCTTAAGTTTATTAACCAGAAGCGGCGCAAGTACCATTGCCTGCTCAGAGAGCTTTTTAAAAGTTTCCAAAATCTCAGAGACCTGTGGTTTTATATCTGTAACAAAACTGTTCCACTCACATACAGCTTTGTCCAACTTTGTAAGATTGATTAAAATCGCTACAGCTATAATAACTTCCGCTAAGAAAACTACAGTAATAAGAAAATAAAATAGCATATTTTTATATCCGTTTTTGTATTATGATAAAATTATATTCTATTTATCGTATTTTTTAAATACACTCGGAGGATTATATTTGCGCGGAAAATTCTTTTTATCACTAATTTTTGCAAAAACAGTAAGTGAAATATTAAAAATCACAAAACTTTCTGCGGGAACATCTATTATCGGAAAAATTGTTCTAAAACTATGTCCAGAATTTTTATCTCACGCCAACAAATATATAAATACAAAGATTAATGTTACAGGCACTAACGGAAAAACAACTACATCAGGGCTGATTTCTCACTTGATAAAAGAGAATAACAACAGCATAATCAATAACGCTATGGGTGCAAATATGATTCAAGGAGTAGTAAATGCAATTTCTGTAAACTTAAATCCTTTCAAAAAATACGACTATTCTGTAATAGAAGCAGACGAAGCCTTTTTGGAAGTTATTTATAAAACCTATGATGCTGATTATCTTTTGGTAACAAATCTTTTCAGAGACCAATTGGATAGATACGGAGAACTTGCTACCACAAAAAAATTTATCCAAAACGGTATAGATATGAAGCCTGATTTAAAGCTCGTTTTGAATGCTGATGACCCTCTTGTATCAAGTTTTACGGGTGGAAAAGAAAAAATTTTTTACGGTGTTGAAGACGTAATATACGAAGATGGTATAGAGCCATCTGTATCAAAAACAGAAGAAGCATTTAACTGCCCTTGCGGAAAAGCTTTAATCTACGATAAAAAGTTTTACGCACAGCAAGGACACTACCACTGCGAATGCGGTTACAGACGACCTGAGACTAAGTATAAAGCAACTGTAACACTATATAAAACCCATTCTGTTCTGAATGTTAACGGCGAAGATTTTTACGTTCCGCTTGTAGGACTTTTTAATGCTTATAACGCTCTTGGTGCTATTGCTCTTTGTAAAGAACTCGGTATAAGTGATATAGAAAAGAATTTGCGCACATTTAGAGTTGCGTTCGGAAGAAGTGAAGTTAAGTATCTAAACGGAAAAAGAACACTTATCCAGCTAATCAAAAACCCAATCGGTGCAAATGAAGTTTTGAAAACTGTGGATTTGGATTCCAATCTTTTGATAATTATAAACGATAATTATGCTGATGGGCGCGATGTTTCTTGGCTTTGGGATGCAGAATTTGAAGCAATAAACAAGATTAATAAAGAGGTTGTGGTTTCGGGAGTCCGTGCAAATGATATGGCACTGAGACTTAAATATGCAGGAGTTCCGATTGATAAGATAAAAGTTATTTCTGACATAGACCAAGCCGTACAATATATTGGCGCAAAATCCGGTGAAGAAATCACTATACTTCCGACTTATACAGCATTGCTTAAGCTTAATAAAATCCAAGCCTTAAAAATGACTAAATAATAATAGTTTTTGAATATTTAATCACAATCCAGATATCCCCTATAATCGTCTATGCACTCTACTTTTCTGAGTTTTTGCAGTGCAATTGTCTCCAGTTGTCTTATTCTTTCTTTTGAAAAACCAAGAGTATTACCGATTTGTTCTAACGTTTTCGGTTCATCATCTTCTAATCCAAAACGCCGTTTAATGATTTCTTGCTCACGCTTATCAAGCCTTGAGATAAGATTAATGACATCAGCCTCTTCCAGTTTTTTTTGAACATTATTCTCAGGTGTTGTATAACTTTCATCCGCGACATAATCTTGTATGCACAAGTCATCCGTAACATAAGTTTCCAAGCTTACAGGCTCTGTTTTTATGGCACACCTTATTTCATCCAGCTTTTTAGGTTCTATTCCGGAAATTCTTGAGATTGTTTCATCATCAGTATCCATTGTTTCATCACACTCCGCAACATTACAGGCTTTTTTGTATTTTCTTATTTTTTCAAGCATGTGAACGGGAATTCTTATTGTCCTTGAATGGTTCGAAATCGCTCTTATAATAGTCTGCTTAATCCACCATGTCGCATAAGTTGAAAATTTGAAATTCTTTTTATAATCGAATTTTTCCGCCGCTTTAATTAATCCCAAAGAACCCTCTTGTACCAAATCCATAAAAAGAACCCCTTGACCTACGTATTTTCTTGCAATACTCACAACAAGCCTCAAATTTGCCTGCACAAGCTCTCTCTTTGCCTGTTCGCTTTCCTCTCCGCTTCCTTCTTGAATTTTTCTGCCAAGCTCAGATTCCTCTAACTTTGTTAACATTCTTTTACGCCCGATTTCCTTAAGGTACATTTGTAAAATATCATCATTATTTACAACTGTATTAAAAGTACGCGGTTCTTCAACTTCATTAAAATTTATGTATTCAACTTCACTCATTGCTCTGTTCATTAATAATCCTCCGGCTTATCTTCTCCATGTTTTGCTTATAAAAGTTAAATTTGTTTTGTTCTCTTTATAATTAAGACGATATTTTTTTAAAAAAGTTCCATAAAATTTTCACAAACTTCGTTTACAAACTGTAACATTTAGTCAAGTTTTATGTATTTAAAATCTTTATATATATATGGATAGTGTGAGCATTCAACATGTAAATAACTATAACATTCAGGGTTTGGGTTTTAAGGCTAAAACAGACCCGACAGATTGTGATGCAGAAAAAACAAAAGCACCAGCTTTTAAAGCTTCTGCATATACAACCGCAGTTACAATGCGAACGAATCTTACAACTAAGGACGAAAAGAAAAAATATCAAGATTTATATGATGAACTTGATTCAAAGTACAGAAAAAAACTTGAGTTTGCTCTAAAATCAGGACAACTTCTAAAAAACAATTCTAACGACAAAAGTTCTGTATTAGACAATTTGCACAAAATTATAACAGAAGAAAGAGATGCAGGGCTTGATAAAACAACTATTCTTGAAGAATGTTTAGACATCCTAACAAATCCTTATGTAATTACTCAGACTTGTGAAGATATTCCGGCTGAGTACCAAAAACAAATTATAGGCCTAATTACAGGACTTGACACAAATCCGCAGAAAATTATGGAGACCAAGTGGGAACTCGATAATATGCATACAGGCACTTGTCCCGCAGCAAGTATTGAATTTGATCTTGCAACAAAAAAGACTGCCGAATTTATTAGGATGGTGGAAGGTTTAACTTCTCCTAAGCATGAAGTTCAGAAGGTTATTAATATGAATTCACTGTCTGAAAAATCATCTGACGCAGTCTGGCTTTTGACAAAGTTCAAAACCCCTCACAAGATGTTGAATTTTGATAAAGCCGCTATTCTTTTGAAGCCTGACGAAAATGCAATAATAAGAGCACGTATACAAAATCAACACAAAGATAAAGGTGAACGCTCGATTGTCGATGTTTTGATGCAATCTACACTTATGCAGCTTGGCTCGCAACAGACTTATGATTCTCTTACAGACAAACGAGCTCCAAATGCTTGGACTCAAGAAGATGGCGGGCTTATTGATTTTGAAAAAACTTATGTAGAATCTGTTGTTGAAGACAAAAATACAACCTCGGTAACATACCAGAAGGTAAGTGATGATGGCAAACTAATCGGATATGAAAAGGATTTTGCAACCATAAAAAAAGAATTGCTTGAAACGCTAAAACTCGGTCATAACATTATTATCGGTTACACTTGGCCTGACCCTGAAAATGACGGCAAGCTAGCCGGTCACGAAATTACAATTGTTGGATACAAGACCGCACCAAACGGGGAAGGAATTTTTATCTGCCAAGATTCGGATGATAACATTTCAAAACCTATTGAGATGAGCGAATCCTTCCTGCTTCCTAAAATCCACCATGCCGGACTTCCGGAAGAAGTTGCCTCTAAAGATTTTGATTATCAAGAAAGCTGGGAAGTTGGACTGGATGAATTCCAAAAATTAAAAGAAAACAAATAATTAAACAGAATTAAGCAACTCCGTTGTTCAGAAGGTCATGAATATGAATTACTCCTACCGGTTTTTTCCCTTCCAGCACAAATAAATTGGTAATCTTCTTGTCATGCATTAGTTTTAATGCTTCTGCAGTCATAGCATCCGGTGTAATTGTTTTTGGATTTTTTGTCATCAAGTCGATTGCTTTTGCGCTCAAAATATCAGCAGAGAGACATCTTCTCAAATCACCATCCGTCAATATGCCGGTAAGCTCCCCAAGCGCATTAATAAAACCAACACAGCCTAAGCGTTTTGATGTCATCTCTAAAAGCACTGATTGCATATTAGCATTTTCTTCTAATATAGGCATTTCTTCACCTACATGCATCAAATCTGATACACGTTTAAGTATTGAACCCAGTTTGCCTCCGGGGTGTCTGTCATTAAAATCTTCTTTTGAAAAACCTTTGCGCTCAATAAGTCCGATTGTTAAAATATCGCCCAGAACTAATGTTGCAGTTGTAGAGTTCGTCGGCGCAAGCCCTAAAGGACAAGCTTCTCCGTTATTAGGAAGAGCCAAAACAATATTTCCTGCTTTTCCTAATGAACTTTCAGGGTTTTTTGTAATCGCAATAATAGAAATTCCAAATCGCTTACAATAATTCAATATATCAATTAATTCACGTGATTCGCCACTATTTGAAATTGCCACGACAACGTCATCCTCTGTAATCATACCCAAATCACCGTGGCTCGCCTCGGCAGGGTGTACAAAAAACGAAGGTGTTCCTGTAGAAGCAAGTGATGCCGCTATTTTTCTCGCAATATGACCTGACTTTCCCATACCGGTTATAATAATTCTTCCTTTGGATTTTTGCATCATATCAAGAGCAGCCGTAAGATTTTCTGCGCTTACAGACTTCTTTAATTCTTCCAAAGATTGTATTTCAGAATCAATCGTTTTTATTGCGGATTCTCTATCAAGTTCCTTTTGAGATTGTTGAATAGCGGTTGACATACTTTGTACTCCTTTGAGTATATTCTACAATAAAAATAAAATCTTAGTTTACTCTGCGAGACTCTTATACATAGCAAGATATTTTTTTGCACTTTCCTTCCAACTAAAATCTGCTTCCATTGCGGATTTACGCATAGCATTAAAAGTATATTTATCTCTGTACACATTCATGGCGCAAACTATTGCATCCTTCATCGCCCAACCGTCATAACCCCAGAATTTGAAACCATTAGAATTGTCCAGAGGATATCCTATAACCGTATCTTCCAACCCTCCTGTTGCTCTTACTATCGGAAGTGAGCCAAAGCGCATTGCAATGAGTTGTGAAAGTCCGCAAGGTTCAAATTTTGAAGGCATAAGGAAGAAATCACTACCTGCATAAATTTGGTTCGCTAAATCGCCTCTATAACCTACATAAGCCCTTATATTAGGAGTATTGTTGGAAAGCCAAATAAACAGATTCTCGTAAGCTTTATCCCCTGTTCCCAAGAAAATAAAATCAGCCTCCAAATTTCTCAAATCGTTTTCCACCTGTCTTATAAGGTCAAGACCTTTTTGGTTAACCAGACGTGAAATCATCGCTATTAATGGTCTCTCCGGATTGTACTTTAATCCGAATTCCGCCAAAATTTTCTTTTTATTTTCTTCTTTATTAATAATCGTTTTCAAATCATAGTTTTTACAAAGATTTTTGTCTGTTTTTGGATTGAATACGTCATAATCAATGCCATTTACAATTCCGACAAGCTTGTTTGTATGACCTCTCAAAGTATAGTCCATACCTTCACCATATTCACCGGTAAGAATTTCGCGCGCATAATTTGGAGAAACCGCAACAATTTTGTCAGAATAATTTATTGCCCCCTTCATCCAATTTACTCTGCCATAATGCTCACAACCCCACTCGTTAAAAACTATGTCCTTTCTCATGTTGGCGAAGTCTAAAATATCCTCAAACCAAACACCCTGATAAGCAAGATTATGTATTTCAAAAACGTTTTTGGTTTTTGACCAAAATTCGTCAAATTTGTAATTTGCCTTTATGTACAAAGGTATCATTGCCGTATGCCAATCATTCGAGTGAATAATATCAGCTCTAAAATTTAATTGTTTTGCATATTCCAGTGTTGCCAGTGAAAAAGCAATATATCTTTCATGCTCATATCTGGGGTCTAACCAACGCGGATAAACTTCTTTGAAACAAGAAAAATACCAATCGTTTTGCACAAAAAATACATTGATATTTGTGTTCGGAAGCTTTGTCATATGCAGTTTAAATTTTTGCGGTGAGCATCCGAAAGTTATCCACATTTCAGAGTTTTCAAGCTCCTTTAACCCCCACCTGTTATAATCTATACACCCGTGAAGCGGTGTGAATATAGCAATTTCTGCATCTTTTTCAAGCGCTTTCGGCAAACTTCCGACAACATCCGACAAGCCGCCTGCCTTAGAAAACGGTGCAACTTCTGCTGCGGCAAATAATATCTTCATATTTTACTCCTAACACTTCTCTTAACGGTAATGTAATTATAAAATGAGAAGTAAATAAAATCAATTGGCATAAACACAGGACAAAGCAGAGAAAGTATGTGATTTTACTTACTTGCTCACTTTTCCCATTACTACACGTTTTTTTGCGCCAGTGCATGAAGGAAGATTATTTGGAATGTTATAAAAATTGCAGTACCCTAAAAGTGCAAAAGCCATAACTTCTTTAAAGTTATTGGATATTCCATAATCTTCATGGGTCTTGAGTTCTATTCGCTGTGGCAAGTATGTCCTCAAAAACTTCATCATAGTTTTGTTATACGCTCCGCCTCCGCCAATAATAGCAGTGTCAACGTGACACGCAGGATATACAAATCTTTCATACGCCTGAGCAATCGTTTTAGCTGTAAGCGCTGTAAGAGTTGCAATAACATCCTTTGGCTCAGACGGCGCTGTTTTTAAAATATTTTCGATATATTTGTTTGAAAAATATTCTCTACCGGTTGTTTTCGGAGGTTCTAAGAAATAGTATTCGTCTTGCAAAAGACAATCCAGCCAACTTTCGCAGATTTTACCTTCAGAAGCTATCTCTCCGTCTTTATCATATTTTTCTCCAAAAAATTTCTGAGTGCACCAATCTATCATGATATTTCCACACCCCGTATCAAAACCAAAAGTTGCACAATCATCAGATACGACCGTAACATTGGAAATTCCGCCTATATTCTGCACAAGGGAGTTTTTGAACCATTTTTCATCGGCAAAACAAACCAGAGGAGCACCCTGACCGCCTGCTGCGATATCCGCTTCTCTATAATTAGACACAACAGGACATCCTGTTTTGGTTGCAATAATTGCACTCTCACCTATTTGCATTGTGCTTTTGAGCGAAAGTCCATCCAATTTTTCATCATAGGGATAATGATAAACCGTTTGACCATGGCTTGAAATCAAATCAGGTTTTCCAAATTCACCGATTAAAATATTTGCCGCATCAGCAAAACACTCTCCGACAGCAAAATTAAGCTGACATAAATCTTTTATTGAAATTTCTCCTCTAAATGCAGAAAAAATCTTTGCTCTGATGTGTTCAGGATACGGATGGTTTATACCTTGAATAAGTTTCACACTCATATCAGGAAAAACTTCGCATAAACCTGCATCAATTGAATCACAGGACGTTCCTGACATAAGACCTATAATTATTTTAGGTTCTTTTTCTTCCATAATTTTTATAATACCCTCTGCCGCCTTTAGCACCCTCCCCTAAGGGAAGGAAAATTTTTAATTTGTGAAAAGCTTTTCCGAAAGCTCTCCAAATTCTTTTATAGAAAGTTTCTCTCCTCTTATGTTTTCATCAAGATTTAATTCTGTTATGACTTTAGCAACTTTTTCCTTATTGAAACCGTTTGCTACAAGACAATTTTTAAGTGTTTTTCGTCTTTGAGAAAAAGCTGCTTTGATGGTTTTTCTAAAATGTCCGTAATCCGTAAGTTCTAAAAGCGGTTTCTCTCTAACCTTCATAGAAACAAGTGCAGAGTTCACTTTTGGCACAGGATAAAACGATTTCCTTCCAACAAGCCTTATTATTGAACAATCTGCCCAAAACTGAGAAAGAATGGTTAAGAGTCCGTATTGCTTAGCTTGACTTTTTTCTGTCGCAACAATTCTATGTGCAACTTCTTCCTGCACCATCAAAATTATATCCTTAATTTTTGCCCTGTTTTTATTATCCAAATCATCAATTTCACCCAACAGATGCGCAATAATTGGTGAAGTAATATAATATGGAATGTTGGCAACTATTTTTAATTTTTCATTAGAAAGTGCTGAAATATCTGTTTTCAATATATCGTTATGAATTATTTCCAAGTTATCGCATTCAAGTTTTTCCAGTTCTTTGATTGCTTCTTCATCAAGCTCAACAACAATAACTTTTTTTGCTCGTTTAACAAGCTGCTCTGTTACAAATCCGACTCCGGGACCAATTTCTAATACAACGTCATCTTTGGTAATCTTTGCAAAATCCATAATGTCTGCAATAACTTCGCCGTTGATTAAAAAATTCTGACCTAGACGCTTTTTTGTCCTAAAATATTTTGCCCGCTGTAAGTAATCCACCATGGTACTCATAATAGTACAAACAGGGAAATGTTAAAAGTTTATTAAAGATTATATTAATAATTATTGTGGTGTTTATATTATAATTTAGGGAGGAGAATATCGTGAACAACTGTCAAACAAAACCTGAGTGCAAGCTTGAGTACAACCAACTTCTGGAAGAGTTTATTTTGGGCTGTAAATCTTCTCAAAAAATCGGTTTTGAATACGAAAGAATTCCCGTTTTTAAAAATTCGGGAGAGGTTGTTCCGTATGACGGCGAATATGGTATTTGCGAAGTTTTAAGAGAATTAGCAAAAGAAGATAATTGGGACTATATTTTAGACGATATTAATATTATCGGACTTAAAAAACTTCATGAAACAATTACTCTTGAACCGGGGTGCCAAATTGAACTTAGCCTTGAACCTCAGAATAAAATATCGGATTTAAAAAAACGCGTTGAAGAAATTGACTCTTTACTAACTCCTATTCTCGATTCAATCGGTGCAAAGCTTATTAACAAGGGTGTTTCACCGAAAACAACATACAAAAACATAAAACTTCTTCCCAAAAGAAGATATGCTATCATGGCAAATTATCTTTGGGGGATTTTGTCGGACGTAATGATGAGAGAAACCGCGGGTATTCAAGTTGGTATTGATTTTCATTCAGAAGAAGATGCAATGAGAAAATTCAGATTGGCAAACATTATGATGCCTTTTGTGACGGCAATGTTTGCAAATTCAAAAATCAGGGGCGGTGTTGATACAGGTTATAAATCCTTTAGAGCGCTTGCTTGGCTCAATACAGATAATGAAAGATGTGGTTTTGCGACACACTTTCAAGACGGAATGTCTTTTAAAGGCTATGTCAATCAGCTTCTTTCCACTCCTATGATTTTTATAAACAGAGAAAATAAAACAGTAAATATAAATGGCAGACTTACCTTCAAGCAGTTCATGGATAAAGGATTTGAGGGATTTGAAGCAAATATTGACGATTGGAAACTACATTCTAACTTGTATTTTCCTGAGGTAAGGCTGAGAAACTTTATAGAAATCAGAAACCACGATTGTGTAGGCAATGGGCTTGAATACTCTATTCCTGC
This sequence comes from uncultured bacterium, assembly GCA_902782905.1. Taxonomy (GTDB): domain Bacteria; phylum Cyanobacteriota; class Vampirovibrionia; order Gastranaerophilales; family Gastranaerophilaceae; genus CAG-196. The sequence goes on along the minus strand of CACZPB010000012.1, from coordinate 6,795 downwards.
GCTTTACAAAGGTATTATGTATAATCCTGATGCAATTAAAGAAATTGAAAAAATGCTCTGCAAATACTCATATACTGAAATTAATGAATTGAGATACAATGTAGCAAGATACGCAATAAATTCAAAATTGCGCAAACAAAGCATTTCAGATTTGTGCAAAGAAATTTTGAAAATTTCATACCAATCACTCGCAGCTCAAAAAGAAAACGAAGAACAGTTTCTTGAACCGATAATGGAAATGATTAACAGCAACAAAATCCCTGCTGACATTTTCCAGTAAAAATTCGCTGACTAAGTATTAATAAACCTTGTAAACTCTTTAAAAAACCCCTTGAGCCCGTTTACCCATGGTTTTGCAATACCTTTATAATATTCTTCATAATCGGCTACAATGTTTCTTGGAAGCTCTTTTCCGTCAACAAGGGTTTGAGCCAAAAATTCAAGATAGTCATTTTGTTCATCTCTGTATTCAATGTCTTTGTACCGCATATCTTCATCTGCCTCATAATGAATAAGAGCATGATAAGCACATTCAATATTTTTATCCCTTGTATCAGGGAACAAAAGTATTGCCTCGCGAACAGTGCGTCTCTCCGTAAGAACTGAAAAAATTAACCTTCCAACAAATTTTCTGTCGTTTAAATTATCCATAAATTAATAAGAATAAGGATCCACTATCTTTATATCAAAATCCAAGCTTTGAGGACCCATCTCTCGGTTATAATTGAGTTTCGGGCCTTCTGATAAATCTATAGAACCTGTTTTTGTTTGCATTTTCTGCGGTTCAATGTACTTAGCAAAACGTCTTTGTGACTGAATCATATTTTGCTTTGGCTTTCGGGGAGCACATGCACACGTAGTTATGCAGACAAATGAGAGCAAGATAAAAAAAAAGCAGATTTTTTTCATACTAAAGACCTCAACATGTACATTATAACATTTTTTTTGTTTTTTTTATCCTGCTTAAGAATGATTATTTTATAAGACAAGCTGAAAAATGTCCTTCAAATTTTTCTTCAAGAACAGGGTTTTGAGTTGTACAAATCTCTTTTTTGCAATATTCACACCTAGGATGGAATTTACACCCTGAAATCTTTTCTTGAATTGAAGGCGGAGCACCTTCAATTGTTTTAAGCTTGAGAAGCGTATTAATGGTAGGAAGTGAATTTATTAATGCAATTGAGTACGGATGCAAAGGTTTTCTAAAAAATTCTCTTGCAGGCGCTTCCTCAACAATGTGTCCTGAGTACATTACAGAAATGTCATCCGCGTAATTACTTACAAGGGCTAAATCGTGCGAAATCAAAAGCACTGTTGTACCAAATTCCTGTTTTATCTCAGAAATCAAATCCATAATCTGTTTTTGAATAGTTACATCTAAAGCTGTAGTCGGCTCATCCGCGATGATTATTTCAGCTTTTGAAGCAAGCGCCATTGCAATTATTATTCTTTGCTTCATACCACCGGAAAATTCGTGAGGATAAAAATTAATCTTATTTTTTGCATCCGGAATTTTAACCAAATCCATAACTTCATACACCTTCCGCATTGCATTATGTTTTGAAACTCTAGAATGCGCCATTATTGCTTCCAATATTTGATTTCCTATTGTATAAAGCGGATTTAACGAAGTCATAGGATCTTGTGGAATCAAAGCGATTTTGTTTCCGCGAAGATCTCGAAGCTCTCGTTCTTTATAGTTTAAAATATTTTGACCTTCAAAAATTATTTCTCCGCTCTTTATAACCGCACTTTTGGGTAAAAGTTTTATTATTGACATAGCAGTCATCGTTTTACCACAGCCGGATTCTCCAACAAGAGCGTGAGTTTTGCCTTTTGTAAGTTGAAAACTTATATCATATAAAGCTTGATTTTCTCCAAAAAAAAGATTTAAATTTTTTATCTCTAAAATATTTTTCATACAATTATTATGATAAGTTTTAAACCTGCGGTCAATAGTCGAATCAGTGCATTAAAATTTATATCATTAAGCTCTCTATTGCCTTTTTATAATCATTGCTTCCATATATGTAACTCCCTGCAACAAGCGAATTTGCACCCAAAGAGGTACATATTTTAGACGTTATATTATTTATTCCCCCATCAACCTGAATAATTAAGCCCTCTTTTGCACGCTCTTTGATTTTTGGTATTTTTAAAGCGCATTCATGCATAAACTCCTGTCCGCCAAATCCAGGTTCTACGGTCATTACGAGAACTAAATCCACTTCATCTAAATAGGGAAAAATCGCTTCCGGTTTTGTATGGGGCTTAATGGAAATTCCACATTTTATTCCCAAATTTTTTATCTGACTAATTACTTCTGATATATGCTTAGAATCCTTGCAAGCTTCTACGTGAAAAGTTAATATGTCAGAACCGGCTTTTGCAAAGGGTTCGATATATTTTTCTGGATTTTCAATCATCAAGTGGGTATCAAGAAGTAAGTCCGTAATTTTTTTTATTGATTTAACAACAGGCACACCAATGGTTATATTTGGAACAAAATGACCATCCATAACATCTATGTGAACCCATTCTGCGCCGGCACATTTTACCATATCAATTTCTGAAGCTAAATTGGCAAAATCAGCAGAAAGTATAGAGGGTGAGATTATTAATTCTTTCATAAGCTCATTTTAACACACATGTTGATATTTGTGAAAGTTTACTCTAATATTAACTTTAGGAGATGTAATGATGGATATTGATGCAATAACAAATTATCTTAAAAAGCTTGAGAGAATCATAAGTTATGAGGCTGAATTTTCTTTAGCCGGATATGAACTTATAAAGAAAAACAAAATTGACGATTTGCTATGCTGTTTGCTTGCAGTATTGCCAGACGCGTTTAAGAGGATGATTAAGCATCCACACGGAAATAAATACAAGTCTGTATTGAGTTACAATCTCTTATTCAATGCAATAAAGGGCAAGTTTATTTTGAATTCGAATGTATATTTGGTAAATACAGAAAAAGTTAAACAATATATAAAGACAATCATTCTGAACATTGAAAAAGATGTTATAAGAATTGAGGAAATTGAGCATTTATAGTCATTGACTTTTTTGTTTTAATTGATGTACAATTTTGGTAACTATCATAAAAACACGGAGTAAAAAATGAATTCACAGCAAGATGTTATATACGGGTTAATGAGCGAATTAGAGGACGCTTTAGACAGAGGTTTTTCACCATTTGGTTATTATTCTGTAGTCAAAAAAGATACTGTAACAACTCTTTTAGACAAATTGTATGCAGCATTACCTGATGAAATTAAAGAAGCAAGAGCTCTTTTGAGAAGAAAAGATGAACTTCAATATGAAGCTCAACAAAAGGCTGAAAAAATTATTGCGGATGCTCAGGCAGAAGCAAACAGACTTTTGAGCGAATCAGACCTTTTAAGAGCCGTTCAAAGAGAAGCAGAAAAAATTAAAGAACAGGTAATAAATGATTGTGAAGAAATCAAGCGCAAAGCATTGGATGAAGCTGATGCTGTAAGAATTCAAGCAAGCGATGATGCCGCAAAAATTAAAGATGGTGCTTCTGTATATGCTGAACAACTTCTTGCAAACTTGGAGCAAAATTTAGGTCAAATGCAAGAAATTGTTAAAAACGGTCAAATTCAGCTAGAAAAACGCAGAGTTGAAGCAGAAGAACAGTTGAGCGGAAACTATGTTAATCAACGTCCTGAATACGCAAAAGATTTTCAAATGCAATAAATGAGATAAAAATTTAATAAAAATAGTATATGTCGGGTAAAACAAAAAGCCCGACTTATATTTTGAGAAAAGAAACGGAGAAATTATGTACCAAGTTTATATCGACAAACCTTCATACTTTGAACCTGATATGGCAGGAGAATTTAAAGATTTAGAAAAAGCAATTGAATTTGCTGAAAAAGAAAAGGCAGAAGATGCTGAGGTTTCATATACAATAGAAGAAACAAACGGCTGTGTAAACAGCTATGGAGAACAAATCACCACTGTTGTAAAAAGAGGATAGGGATAAACAGAGACAAAGGGGCAAAGGGGTAAATTATCACTTTTTAAAATTCTCTTTTTTATGATAAAATCTTCTTGTTAAAGAGAGGATTATCATGGAAAGATTTTATACTACGACAGCCATTGACTATGTTAACGGTGCACCGCACATCGGGCATGCTTACGAAAAGATTTTAACTGATGTTATATACAGACACTTTACCCAAAGGTGCGACAAAACATATTTTCTAACAGGTACTGACGAACACGGAATTAAAATCCAAAAAACATCGGCAGAAAACGGAATCAGCCCAAAAGAATTTTGTGATATGAACGCACAAAAATTCAAAGATGCATGGAAAGCTCTTGATATTGAATATTCAAAATTCATCAGAACAACTGATGAAGAACACGAAAGAGTTGTACAAAAGATTTTCAAAAAGCTTTTGGAACAAGGTGATATCTATAAAAATTCATATACTGGACTTTATTGTTCCGGTTGCGAAGCTTTTTTAAGTGAAAAAGATTTAACAGAAGACGGACTTTGTCCTGACCATAAAAAGAAACCTGAAGTTGTAAGTGAAGAAAATTATTTCTTTAAACTTACAAAATATAAAGATGCAATAATAAAACATATTAAGACAAATCCAGATTTTATTATTCCTTCATTTAGAGCAAATGAAGTCTTGAATCAACTTGAAAATATTGAAGATATTTCCGTTTCACGTTCAAAATCGAGCGTAAGCTGGAATATTCCTGTACCCGGAGATGATGAACAAGGAATTTATGTTTGGATAGATGCGCTATCAAACTACATTACAGCAATTGGTTATGATCCTGATGGCTCAAGCGATTTGTTTAAAGAATTTTGGCCGGTTGATGTTCATGTTATTGGTAAAGATATCTTGAAATTTCACAGCATTTATTGGATCGGCATTCTTATGGCACTTGGTTTGCCTCTTCCTAAACACATCTTGGCACACGGCTGGATTACAATAGACGAGACAAAAATGTCTAAATCTTTAGGGAATGTAATCTCACCAACATCAATTTTGGAAGCTTTTGACTTAACAATTCCAGACCCGTTGAGATATTATATGGCAACAGCTGCGCCTTGCGGCAAAGACGGGAATTATTCTGATAATGATTTTAAGGAAAAAGTTAATGCTCATATTGCAAATTCTATGGGTAATCTTTTGAACAGAACATTATCAATGTTAGTAAAATACTTTGACGGTGATATTAAGCCAGAATTTTTAGGGAAAAATGAGCTTGCCGAGCAAGCTATTGAAACCGTTAAGGCTGTAAAACACCATTTTGATTACTTTGAAGTATCAGAAGCAGGACAAAAAGTCATTGAACTTGTCGATATTACTAACAAATATGTAACAGACAATGCTCCTTGGACTTTGGCAAAAGAAGGTAATATGGAAAAATGCGGAGTCGTTCTTACGAACGTACTTGAAGTAATGTGTATCATTGCATCCTTAATTTACCCATTCTGCCCGAACATTGCAAAGGCAATGTCTGAACAGTTGAGCTATAATTTGGATACAAAATTGGATGATTTGACATGTACAAATCTAAAAGCCGGTCACTTGATAGACAAAGAAAGTATTAAACCTGTTTTCTTGAGGATGGATAGTGAGCTGGCTGATAAAAGTAAAAAATAGCTTTAATTAAGGCTTCTTAATAAGCAGGAATGGCAGGCGGTTTAGAAAACTGCCTGTTTTTTTATTGTCACCAAAAAATATTTCTTCCTTTTCAATTTCATTATTATAATGAATAAATTTATTTTGTTTTTTAAATGTTTCAATAATGTTTTCTCTGTAGATTCTCATACTCTCTATTTGATTATCTCCACCGATAGATTTAAAACCCAGCTTTATATATTTAGTAATCGGTGAAAACGCACTATATTTTAGAGCATTTAGCTCTGCTTTATCAATACAACTATCTAAAAGCCTTCTAAAAAACTCATTAAACAGAATTTGTCCTGCGAACGGAACCTTTGTCTTAGGCTCGACAGGGACTGTTGCTACATAATTTACATGAAATTTTAGCGGATATTCTTTATAATTCAACAGCCCGCAGAGTTTTCCATCTAGTGTTTCCATTATGGTTTTTCTTCCATTCTTTACAGCAACCTCTACTAAATTTTGAATAACACCATCCCAAGCAACATATTCATAATCTTTCAAATTTGGCATCAGAGTTTTTAAATCCAAATTTTTATAAAAATTATTCAAAAAACCTATATCATTTTTTGTAATTTCATAAAGTTTATATTGGTTTTTAATGCCATTTATATTTATTTTGGCAATAGGAATAGCTTTAAAATTGGTACTGTTAACCGGTTGAACGTTCATAATTTTATTAAAACACTTAAAAAAATTTTTTGCCAACTTGATTTTTTAGTATTTAGTTGATAAGATTGAGCTTGCTAGGTTGTACAAGCTTGAACTGCTTTCAATACCATAATAGTAGGTCGACTTTATCAGCACCACGGGCCTGTGGCAATCGAGTAAAAAAAGTGACTGAATGTCACGTTTTGAACGAGATTAGGTAGCGCGGAAGCTACCGCAGAGCCCAAAGCTTGAAAACTTAATATTATTCGCCACGGGCCTGTGGCAATCGAGTGAGAAAGGTGACTAAACGTCACGTTTGGAACGAGATTAGGTAGCGCAGAAGCTACCGCAGAGCCCAAAGCTTGAAAACTTAATATTATTCGCCACGGGCCTGTGGCGCAGCGGTAGCGCAGAGGACTCATAATCCTTTGGTCGTGGGTTCGAATCCCTCCGGGCCCAAATT
>CACZPB010000011.1 GCA_902782905.1 uncultured bacterium | reverse complement strand
TTTTTTTTTTTTTTTACACAAAAATTACAAAAACATTCTTATCCGGCTTCGTTAATATTTTTATCAACTTTTGCGGTACTGTTTTTTTACCTTAACTCATATCTTGTACGCTCGCAAATGTTCAGCTTTTTCTTCTTTTCACTGTTTTTGTATTTACTTGAGAAATCAAGAATTAGCGATAAAAACGGATTTCTTTGGATAATTCCACTCTCTACTGTTGTTTGGAATAACCTCCACGGCGGAGTTGTTGCAGGATTAGGAATTGTATTTTTATATGCTGTCGGAGCTATATTTGAAAGAAAAAACCGGATAAAATATTTAATAACACTCGGGGCTTCGCTTCCGCTTCTGGTTATTAATCCCTATGGTGCTAAATATTTAAACTTCCTATTTAGTGCAACAACTATGAACAGAAAATATATTGTCGAATGGTGGCCTGTTTTTGCAAGAGTACATATTGTACATTTTCTGCCGGTTAGTTTGTTTTTAATTTTTGGATATATAAGAGCTTTATTAACACAAATCAAGAGAAAAAATTTAGAAATCACCAAATTCATAATTCTTTCAGCTACAGTTATTGAGGGATTTTGGCATGTAAAATTGCTCTCCCTTGCGCTGATAGCACTTAGCGCACTATACTATAATGAAATATTTAAAATATTTTTGAGACTTAAAAATCTGTTTGTAAAAATAGAGAAATCTCTTTATGCTGCGATTATATTTTTTGCGCTTTTAATCCCTCTATATTCTCCAACTGTTCCGAGAGCTGATTTTAATAAATACCCTCATAAAGAAGTTGAGTTTTTAAAAATTAATCATCTAAAAGGCAATATTGCAGGCTCTTTCGGACTAAGCAGTTTTATTTCTTATAAACTTTATCCCCAAAACCTTATCTATATGGACGGAAGATTTGAAGAAGTTTATAACAACAGAGAATATATGGTTCTTAAAGATTTTAACCTCGCAGAAGCAAACTGGAGAGATATCACAACCCAATACTCAACTGATATTTTAATGCCGGAAAAATACCTTGATATCTATCCTGTACTAAAAAATTCACCGGATTGGGTATTGATTTATGAAGGCAATTTGTGTGGAATATTTATTAGAAGTGAAATGGCAAAAAAAGAATACAAAATGCCAAGTAACGATATAAATTATTATAGAAAAAATCTATTCAAAAGTTATTTTACAAAAGAGGGTAAAAATGACTAATCCGCTAAAATATACATGCCTTTTCGGAGGTGGCGCAATAAGAGGACTCGCATACATCGGAACAATTCGAGCATTGGAAGAGCTCAATATTGAATACGATATAATAGGCGGTTCTTCTGTCGGTTCTATAATCGCAGCCTTTGTAGCCTGCGGATACAAATCTTTGGATATAGAAAACTTTTTTATGAAAGTTAATTTCGAACTATTTAAAGATATTCACCTCGGATTTGGCAAAGGCTTTGCACTTTCTAAAGGAGAAATTTTCCAAGACTGGCTTAATGAACTTTTAAAACGCAAATTTGATGGGAAAAAAGAGCACAATATAACATTTAAAGATATTGAAAACAAACTTGTTGTTATAACAACAAATATCAAAAACTTTAAACCTCAAGAGTTTTCCACATTTGAAACACCGGATTTTGAAGTGGCACAGGCAATAAAAATTTCGTCAAGCATGCCGGGACTGATGGCTCCTTATGAATATGGAAACAGTGCTCTGGCTGATGGGGATTTGCAGAAAGCTTCGCCTATGTGGAGACTATCCGAGCATTTGAATAATTCTGAAAGCAGAATTCTGGAATTCAGACTAGAAGGAGATTATAACAAAGATGACAAAAACCCTATATCTTTCATAAACACAATTTATAGCTGCGTAACAGATGTCGCAACAGGATTTGTCAGCGAATTATATTGCCAAAATGACCGGTATGATTGTATTAAAATTGATACGGGAGATGTTTTCTTTGCCGACTTTAACCTCAACAAAGAAGCAAGAAGAGAACTTATTGAACTCGGATATAAGCAAACAATGGAATACTTTAGAGAACAACTCCCTGATAAAAAAACAAAACTTCTTGATATTTACAAAAATATTAATAGACCGCTAAAAAAAGCAAAAAAAGGAATTAAATCCAATAATGTTGAGGAAGCTAAGTGGTGGCTCGGAGAAATGTTTACTACTCTTTGTGAATCAAAAGAACTTATTGACCCTAATATCTATAATAAAATTATTGATTTTAAAAATAGTGTCATTAATAATATATCAACAATCCTGTTCTTTCATCACTCCTTTAAACATATAAAAGAGCTTGAAGCAGAAGCAGAGAGATTGATTAACACAATTGATACAAGAGAGGCTGATTTAAAACTATATCTTCAATTTATAAAAACACCGTCAAAAGAGATTGTAACAGAGTAATAACAAGGCTTTTACCACACATTGCTCAATCTCTACTTTGTTAAGTTTTGTAAAACTTTGGCTAAAAATCGGGTATTTTTGTAATATTTCTTAACAAAACTATTGAATTTTATATATCTTTGATATATCATAAGTATATAAGGATTAAGTTTGTTATGTGTTACCCCTCCCCCAAATCCTTATGAGCAAAATTAGGTTTGTCCCACTCTCCTACAGGACGAGGAAGAGGAGCCACAAATCTATAAGCACAACACAAGATATGTTATTTTTACCCCAAGGAGTTTAGCTATGAAAGATCAAGTTATCAGAATGAAGAATGTTGGCGCTACCAATCCGGCAAGAGAAGGTTTTGTTGCAGTTACATCCGTATCAGAAGATATGGGAGCTTATTTAAGAAAAGCAAATAGTTTTAAGTCGCTAACAGCAGAAGAAGAAAAAGAAATCGCTATCAAGGCAAAGAGTGGAGACAAGGAAGCAAAAAGAAGCCTTGTACAATCAAACCTTAAGTTGGTTTTTACAATCGCAAGAAAGGCAATTCACGTATCAAAGCTTCCAATGATAGACTTGATTCAAGAAGGGAATTTGGGTTTAATGGTTGCTGTTGAAAAATTCAACCCTGAACTTGGTTACAGATTTTCAACTTACGCAACATGGTGGATTAAGCAGGCGATGTTCAAGGCTATTTCAGAACAATCTTATTGTATGAAGATACCTGTGTATATTCAAGAGACCTTGTCTAAGTTTTCTAAGGTTAAGGCAGAAATGGAACGAGCTTACAACACTCAGGTAACAACAAAAGATGTTGCTCAAAAAATGAATCTTGAGCCTGAAAAAATTGACACATACTTGTCTGCTTACTCATCCACTGTTTCTATTGAAGGAACATTTGATGCCAACAACGGCAGCGAATTAAATGTAGCTGATGTTTTGGAAGACGAAAAAACTTCGGTAGAAGAAAATATAGAATATGAAGAACTAAAAAAAGACATTCACCAAGTTATTTCTGTATTGAAGGAACGCGAACAAGCAGTTATCAAAATGAGATTTGGACTTGAAAATTTTGCAAAAACCACATTGGAAGACATTGGCAAGTTGTTCGGCGTAACAAAAGAATGTAT
>CACZPB010000010.1 GCA_902782905.1 uncultured bacterium | reverse complement strand
TTACAAGAATTGCAAAAATGTATGACCTTGACGACAATCTTGTCTTGCAGCCAAAAGCGCATTGCGTGAAGTGTGTTTTTCAGATTAAAGAATAGTGGTAAATCTTGCAGGGTGCGTCAAACGACGCACCCTACTTTACAATTGGTAACATCTTGTTACATTAGGGATAAAAAGTTAATAATACCCTCTCCCTAAGGGAGGGAAAGTTATAATCGAATTCTGTCTGTCCTCTCCCCTACAAAAAAAAGTGAACTAAGGTAGAAAGCACCCCACCCTAACCCTCCCCGTGAGGGGAGGGAACATGGAATGTACGGCGCAATGTTTTTTATAGCATATTTATGTTAATATTTATACAGAGGAGTTCTTGATGAATTTTTGTAAAAAAACAACTATCATTATTGCTATAGCATTACTATCTGTGAACATCGGCTTCGCAAGAGAAGGTAATGACCTAAGAACGCTTTTTCTAAATAATCAAGCCAGAATTTGCGGCATTAACATCAGAAACTTTAACTCCAAAGACTTAAACGGAAATGAAATTATTGATGAAAACGAAGAAAGCGGAAATTTTATCAATGCTATAGAAAGATTGGATGAAATAAAATCACTCGGGATAAACACGCTGCACGTTCTGCCTATTACTCCTGTAGGTAAACTAAAAGCACTCGGAACTGCCGGTTCTGTATATGCAATAGCAGGTTTTAACGAAATAAACGAGCAACTCCTTGACCGCTCATCCGATTTATCCCCCAAAAATCAGGCAAAAAAATTTATTGACGAATGTCACAAAAGAAATATTCGTGTAATAATTGACCTCCCCAGCTGCGGTTCATATGATTTATTTTTAAATCGTCCGGAATTATTTATCAAAGATGACAAGCAAATGTCTATTGTTCCTTCGGATTGGACAGACGTAAGACTTCTAAATGCCGGTAACAATGACAAGCTTAATGAAGATGTTATGAATGAGCATAAAAAGTTTGTTGATTTGATGATAGAGCTGGGCGCAGACGGAATAAGAGCAGACGTTGCCACCATAAAACCTTCCGAGTTTTGGGTTGAGCTTACAAATTATGCACGCTCTAAAGATCCTGAGTTCATGTTTCTGGCTGAAGCATCGGATTCTTGGAGAGAGCCCCCTAGCAAATATGCAGAATTCACACCTTATGATGAGCTCTTAAAAGCAGGATTTGACGGCTATTACGGAAGTTTCTTTAACCTAAAAGATTGGAATGCGCAGGATTTGTATGAACATATAAAGTTTAACAACAAACTGCTTAAATCATACAATGAACCCAAAAGTGCAATACTCAGTTTTACAACTCACGATGAAGTAAGCCCCGTAATCCTGCACGGAGAAGAGTTTTCAATCATGATAGCTTGGCTTGAGGCAGTTTTACCCTACAATCCATACTCGATAGATGGGTTCGCTCAGGGTGACGACTACATTTACCCTTGGGCAAATAAAGAGTCCAGTTATACCGCAACAGACGATGATATTCTTTTTGTTCACAGAGGAAAACTTGATATATTCAATTTTTCAAGAAGACCTTTGTTAAAATCCGAAAAAATCTTAGATAATTTTAAAGCCGCATACAAATTCAGAGCTCAAAACGAAGAACTCGTAACGAAAGGAGAATTTGTCCCGCTAAAAACAGACGACGAAAAAATATTTGCATTCTGTATAAAAGGAGGCGGAGAAAAAATTATCGCAATCGGGAATTTAGATTTTGAAAAAGCTAAGAAACAATTTTCAATAAAACTAAAAACCGATAAAAAATCAAAGTTTGAAATTATTCACGGTGATGATAATATAAAAATAAGCCATAGAAAACTCAGCATGAAGCTGAAGGCAGGTGAGGTTAAGGTTATAAAGATAAAGAATTAATTTTATTCGGAAACCCCTCACCCCCAACCCCTCTCACACAAGGGGCGAGGGGAGAAATTAAATAAAGGATAATAATATGAAGCAAAAAATTATGTCAGGGATGCGTCCCACAGGAAAACTACATTTAGGACACTATTTGGGAGTTATTGATAACTGGGTTAAACTCCAGGATGAATATGACTGCTATTTTTCCGTAGCAGACTGGCATGCTCTTACTACAAAATATGATAAAACAGA
>CACZPB010000009.1 GCA_902782905.1 uncultured bacterium | reverse complement strand
GGTTGCTTGATAATAAGAAATTTGCTTTTGCAATATCTTCTGAATTAAGACCAAGTGCTTCAATAGTTTGAGGAGTAAATGTTTTCAAAAACTCTTGAAGCTTTTCTTTTGCTTCCGTTTTATCAATTACAGCTTTCAAAGCTTGGATTTTTTCTTCGGAAGATGCAATTTCTTTATATACACTCCAAAGTATTGCTTTATCTTCGTCAGAAGAATTATCCAATAAGTTTTTAAAGATTGCCAGTGATTTTCCGAAACCTTTGTTCCCGTTTTCTTTTCTTAGCTGTTCACTCTGATCTATCAAGTTTTTAACACACTCTTTCAAAGTTTCTGCCGGAACTTCTTTAAGAGATTTGTAGCCTCTTAGTTTTGCGGGATTTTCCAATTTTAACAAATCAAAAATAGAATTATCCTTAAATCTTTCTGCAAAGTTTGTTGCTTCATCTAAAGTATTGCCGTTATCTATTGATTTTTTGAATTTTGTTGCAATTGTATCTAATATTTGGGGAGTGTTTGTATTTTGTTTTTTTATTTTTTTTAAATTTGGTAAAATAGTAGGAATGGTTCTTTGGGTAATAATGTCAAAATCATTTTCGCTAAGCTCGTTAACGTTACGTCCTGTTGCCTTCAGAATAAATGCTTTTAATTCGGCAACGTTCATATTAAGACGTTTAGCAAGTTTGTCAAGTTTATTGTTTCTTTCATCTTCTTTGTTAATATCTTTAGGTTTAAATAATGCTTCAGCAGATGATGTTTTAGCAATGCCACTGCTTGAAACAACGTCAAAAGTAGTTATTTGATTTTGAACATTACTTACGCTCATCTTAATACCTCATGTTTATAAAGTCTTTTTAGGCGTAGTAAATTTCAGATGAACAAAAAAAGTTTACAAAAGTTAACATTAATTTTAAAAATTAAAATGCTAATATATAACGGTTTAAGATGTATTTTGTAAAGTTATGTAACAAAAATGCGTTTATCCCTAAAGTTTTAAAAAAAAATGCCGATATAGAGAGTGTGAAGGTTAAAAAAGTTTTTTAAGGAGTATTTATTATGTATTCATTTTGGCCAGGATGTTACAGTTTCAGAGATGAACTAGGCTTGTTTGCAGCGTGGTTTAAAGAACAGGTAGATGCTCTGGTATTAAAGATTTACGAACTGGATAGAATGGTAAAAGGTTTCTGATTTGCATTTCTATTCAACAGGTAATAAGTAATCCGACAATTTATTCGGATTACATTTACCCCCCTCTCTCTCTCTCTCTTTCTCTTAAGTATAATACGTACACTAAAAGCTCTCGGTCTAACGCAGAGCCTTTTTTTTGTGTGTTGGTTCTTAAAACTCAATTCCTGTTTGCATTTATGCAGTTTTTCTTATATAATTTTATAGAGATTTGGGAGGCGAGAGCCTTAAATTTTATGCGTAAAATATTATTTTTCATAATAAGTTTATTTATGTTTTTGACTCTATCTGTACAGGCAGAGCCTTCAAAAGTCATGTCTTTGAATTATGATGATTCATCAGCGCTTATTTATATTGGTGTGGAAGGAGCTAATAAAGAAGATTTCCCGCAGAAGTTTGTAAAACTCTCGGAGCCCAACAGGATTTACTTTGATATTAATAATGCTGTTCTTATTGGTTCAAAACAGCAGTTGGTTTTTGATAAAAGCAAGATTAAAGAAATCAGACTCGCACAGTTTTCAACTAATCCTGATATAGTCAGAGCGGTCATAACTTTTGACGAAACATTTGACAGTTCAAAGGTTAAACTTGTGAACGCAGAGGGTAGCGTTGTTTTGCGTATTGACTCTCCTGAATTAAAGAATGATTATTTCAATCCGATTTATGATGAAAATCCTGACGTTACTCCTTATTCCCACATAACTGCAAATTCTCAGATTGTGCAGAGAGTAAATGTTCCGGCTCAAATTGCGCAAACAGAGAAAAACGCTCAGGCTGTAATGAACGATATTAATAAAGCTTTTGCGGATTCAACGCTCAAGAATTCAGACGGCAGAAGTTTTGAGTCTGTTGTATCTATCGATTTGTCTTCTGATTTAAAACTAAGAACAAAGTATTTTATAAACGGATATTATTATAAAAATGGCGGTCTATTAATAAGTGGTTTGGGGCAAATGACAGCTGCGAAGATGTTTACATTGGATTCTCCCAAACGTGTAGTTATTGACCTTCCAAACACATTTGTAGAAAAAAGGTTCAGAAATACAACAGTTAATCTTTGTCCGGGAGCTGCTTGCAAAGATACGGCAAAAATAGGTCAATTTGAATTTAATAAGGCAAGAATTGTTGTAACAACGCAAACTCCGGAAAAATATATTCCTGTGTACTCATCGGATGCTCAGTCAATGCTTTTTATAAACGCGGACAAGTTGCAGCACACATCGCTTGTAAGCGGCGTTGCGAATATTCAAAAAGCTTATGTAAAGAAAATTAACTCAAAAACAAGCGAGTTGATATTGTCTTTTACGGCGCCTGTAGTGCATTCAATTGTCAGGGACGATGATTCGCTGAATGTATATTTGTTTAACGTAAAAAGCTATAACGAGCCTGATTTGATAAAAACATTGAACGGTTCACTATATAAATCAATGACACTTTCGCTGCTTCCGCAAATCGGCGTAAAAGCAGGTATGGAGCTAGGAAAAGAAGATATTGTAAAGATTGAGCAGAGTATTGACGGTAAGGCAATGAAGCTGACTTTGACAAAGGTCTCTACTAAAAAATCCGATAAAAAATCTGACCAACCTGTAATAACTGCACCCAAAAAGCCTCCGATAAAGGATAAGGTTGTT
>CACZPB010000008.1 GCA_902782905.1 uncultured bacterium | reverse complement strand
ATGCCGACAATTTCTATAAAACACTTTTCCATTACCCTGCGAAAAGAGAACATCGTAAGCGTCTTCCCTCGCCCTTGAGGGGGAAGGTGCCGAAGGCAGGTGAGGGTATTTGCAGTTAATAATCAGCATTACTATGCCGACAATTTCTATAAAACACTTTTCTATTACCCCGCGAAAAGAGAACATCGCAAGCATCTTCCCTCGCCCTTGAGGGGAGAGGGTGCCGAAGGCGGGTGAGGGTGTTTGCAGTTAATAATCAGCATAGCAATGCCGACAATTTCTCTTAAACACTATTTAATCAAATAGTTTCCAATTTCGTAGCCCAATGTTTCTATTTTAGATTTCAATTTTGCATTTCTGGTAATTTGGAATTCTCTAAAATGCCCGTCAATTGTGCCGTCATCGTAGCGGCATGGATGAATAAGCGCTTCTGCAACAATATTTTTCTTATCTTTTAAGACATAAAGTCCTGAAGATACGGTCAAACTGCTCATCATAGATGTATACCCTACTCCGAGAAGATAGTCATTCGTAGTCAGTCCATAGCGCTTAACTTTTGGCTTGTTAATAATAGTAAAACTATTCAGCAAGGCTATTTTTATCAAATTTACGGGATATTTCAAATTAAGATGGATTAAAATATCCGGCACTAAATATGGTCTTTCAAACTGTGTTCTGATTTGGGGAATTTCGTATTCTTTTGCAAGTTTACACACAAGCTCAAACAAAGGCGGGATTGCGTGAGTATGAACGTGAGAATCAATATGTGTCGGCTTAATTCCTGAAGATTTTATTTTTTCTATCTGAGCCCTGAATTCCTTCTCAGCCTGCTCTAAAAACTCTTTTTTCTGATAGGATTTTATTATCATTTGACCGTAAGAGTTGTTAAAAACACCGTTTGAATCAGTAAGCAGACCGATTTCTGCTGCAAGAGCTTTACCCTCAATTATATTCAGGTGAACTCCGACTCCTAGTTCAGGGCATGCCGGTATCACTTTTGTAACAGCTTCTTCATAAGCATCACCATTTGCAACAAGACTGGCGCTTTTTAGAATACCTGTTTCATATCCTTCGAGAATTGCAGTATTGTATGCGCTTGTCATGCCAAAATCATCAGCATTTAGAACAAATTTTTTATCAGCCAAAATTAACTCCTTCTCTTATTACACATTTTATTGTATTATATTTTTGAGAGGATTACAATGAGCGAACAAAAATCAAGACTTGCAATTATAGTTCCGTGTTTTAACGAGGAGCTTGTAGTAAAAACAACGACAGAGAGACTATTAGAAGTATTGGATGATATTATCTCCAAGGGCAAAATTTCTGAAGACAGCTATGTTTATTTAATTGACGACGGTTCAAAGGATAGAACATGGGAAATAATTAATGCGCTTCGAGAAAAATATGGCGAGAGGATTAAAGGTACAAAATTCATCCGCAACTATGGCAACCAAAAGGCTCTCATAGCAGGGCTCTTGGGAGTGAAAGAAATCGGTTGTGATTGTGTTGTATCAATTGATGCTGATTTACAGCAAGACGAAAACGCTATTGAGACTTTTGTAGACGAGTTCCACAAAGGTGCTGACATTGTATCCGGTATAAGAAACGACAGAAAGACAGATTCTTTCTTCAAGAAATATACGGCTCTTTGCTTCTACAAACTTATGAACATTTTAGGCGTAAAAATTCCGCCTAATCATTCTGATTTCAGACTGGTAAGCAAAAGAGGGCTGGAAATTTTATCACAATACCCCGAAGAAGGCTTGTTCTTGAGAGGTTTTTTCCACGAAATCGGACTAAAGACCGCTTACGTGCACTTTAACGTAAAACCAAGAGCTCTGGGAAGTTCCAAGTTTAACGTATTTTCACTTACGAGCCTTGCACTGAACGGTATTACAGCATTCAGCATTGTACCTCTTAGAATAATTGCAGCTTTTGGAGTGCTTACTATGCTATGCAGCTTCCTTTTGGCATTAGAAGTTGTTATTGAAAAATATATTCTTCACACAACTCCGGGTGGCTGGGCAACGCTGGTTATTTTGCTTGCATTCTTCGGCGGGCTTCAAATCTTCTGCCTCGGTATTATTGGAGAATACTTGGGACAAATATTTAACGAAGTCAAGAGCCGCCCGAGATATATAAAGGAAATAGAGCTTAAATAACTTACAGACTTTTTGTAAAATCGTCTGCCGAGAACTCTTTTCCCGTAAGGTTTTTAATCAAATCGTATTCATCGAGAGAGCTGCCGTATCTGAATATGTTTTCTATCATATAATTTGCACTATTTTTATTTTCGGTAATATTTCCGAGCGTTTCTTTCAGATGGTTATATATTTGTGCCTTCATAAGCGCAGCTCTAAAATAGTTCTGATAATAAGCAGGGTGAGAAATATAGTGAGGAATAGTTGCCCATTCATTTGTCGCATCATCATCTCTGTTTAAATATTTTTTTGTTAACTCCTGCCACAACTTTTTGGGGTCGCAATCAGGATTTTTATACAAATTGCGTTCAAAATCTATAATTCTGAGACTTGACGCAATAAAATTCGCTTCGTCTTCACTGAAAGAATCTTTGAATTTTTTTAAGCTTTCTTTCGGCAGAACATCTTTCAACACATCTTCTCTTTTTATGATATCACCCATCATCATAGCAATAGCTTCTGTTAAAGCAGGCGGGACATCGGCTCTGTCAAAATACGGCAAATCGGTTGATACGCCTAAATAGTGTACGCAGTGCCCCATTTCGTGATTCAAAGTATCAAGTGCGTTTACATCAGTTTTTAGGTTTGCTAAAATTCGGGCATCTCGTCCGGAATCAATTCCGAAACAAAAACCGTGTGTATTTTTACCCTTTCTGGGGTATAAATCGAGCGTCAATTTTCCTTCTTTTTTCAGAGCATCTACATCATATCCCATACCCTCATAAGCTTTTTTGGAAATCTCCTCTATTATGTAAGGATGAGTTTTAGCCAATTTTTCCAACACATCGTTTACATCTTTACTCGGATTTGATGGCAAGAGAAAGTTGTAATGATATGCCTTAAGCTCGTCAGTACCGAAAAATTCCCTTAACTCTCCATTCAAACGTTCTCTTATAGTATTTATTTTCCCTTGTGATTGTGAATAAACGTCATTAATAAGTTTATCCAAAAATTCGGCATCTACGTCATAAGTTTCTTTTAAAGTGTAATCAAAAAAGTTATCGTACCCTTTTGTTTTAGCGTATTCGTTTCGCATTTTGACAAACGCAATCAAATCGTCGGCTATCAAATCTCCACCCTTAATTTTTGCTTCGTACGCTTTTTTTCTGATTTGGGGGTTAGTTTCTTTTTGCAAAATAGATGCTATTTCAGCTTTTGAAACTTCTTTTCCGTCAATAGTCGGAACATAGGTGTTATTTTTTTGAGCGATTTCGTTTTCTTTATCTCTCAGGGCTTTTTTTTCATCACCTGTATTTAGTTCATCGTCGAAATCTTTTAAAATATCTTTAAGCAATTTAGCATCGTGGGTGTTGAATTTTGAGCCGTCAATAGACTTAAATTTTTCATAAGCTTTTTTATCTTTATAAATTTCGCTAAACTCATCCCAGACTTTCTGCATCTTTTCCATATTTTCGGGAGTTGAATTTATGTAAAACTCCCAATCAAGATATCTTGCTTTTTTCTCAATCGGTTCCTGTTTCTTTTCAAGTTTTGTCTTAAGTTCGTTAAATTTATCAAGTTCGCTCATCTCTTTTTCTCCGCACCTTATTATTTCTAACATTTTAGCACATCCAATCAGAGCAAGCGAAGACAAAATTCCCAACCCTGTAATTTCAATCGGATTTGGAATCCCTTTAAAATTAGGTTTTTCTTCTCTTTTAATATTTTTTGCGTAAACCATGTTTACTGTTGAATAATTTGTATTAATCTTCATAATCCTTTAAAAAACCGTAAAAAAATTTTTTGCTATTAAAAAAAGAAGCCGAACTTTTGTTCGACTTCTTTTCGGTTTGTATAGCTAAAAATCTAATTAATAATTTCTCCATATTCTTCCGGATTATTCAAAAGATCGTAATTAATTTCGTTTTCATTATCCGCAATAGCAGCACATACAACCGCGTCGGAAGTTACGTTGAGGAGAGTTCTCATCATATCCGTAATTCTCTCTATTGTGAATAGGAACGCAAATCCTGCAACAAGCTGTTCCGGACTCAAGCCCATTCCGTTAAGCACAAGAGCAATTGTTATTAATCCAGCCCCAGGAATACCCGCGCAAGTAGAAGAAGCAACTATTGCCAAAAGTGCTATTTGGATTACGAGGAACGGAGAAAGAGCTATGCCGTACGCTTGAGCAAGGAAAATTACCGCAACGGTTTGAAGCATTGCCGTTCCGTCCATATTCAATGTTGCTCCAAGCGGTAATACAAAGCTTGAAATTTTGTGAGAGATACCTCGTTTTTCGCAGCATGCGATAGTTAACGGGAGCGTAGCAGATGAACTTGCGGTTCCGAAAGCTACCATCATTGCTTCGGCAATTGCTGCAAAGAGCATCATTACAGGAACTTTTGAGAAAATCTTTAAGAAAATCGGATACACAAAGAAAAACTGTATTGCAAAACCGATTGCCAAAACTGCCAAATATTTTGAAATGCTTGCAAAAATATCTACTCCGAAAGATGAAACCGCAACAGCAGTAAGAGCAAATACCCCAGGAGCTGCGAATGCCATAATCCAGTCTGTTATTTTCATTGTTGCTGCAAATATTGATTCAAAAAAGCTAACAAAAGGTCTGTTAATTTCACCCACACGAGCAAGCGCTACAGAGAACATAAGAGCAAATACAATAATCGGAACCATATCTCCTGAAGCAATTGATGACAGAGGATTTTTAGGAATAAAGCCCAAAA
The DNA here is from genome assembly GCA_902782905.1 of uncultured bacterium. GTDB lineage: Bacteria > Cyanobacteriota > Vampirovibrionia > Gastranaerophilales > Gastranaerophilaceae > CAG-196. Next base: position 33,204 of record CACZPB010000008.1, on the reverse strand, counting down.
TGATATTCAGAAGATTCCCTCTTTGAGATTCAATTGTAGCTGCGACTTTTGCTTGAATATCACCTGCAATGTCAGAATTAATATATTGCGCAGCACCAAGCCCCGGCTGCATCCAGAGCGCCAAACCCGCACCTATTGAGACTGCGGCTACTGTTATAAATGTATAATAGAGAACCATTTTTGTGCCGAGCTTGCCGATTTGTTTGCTGTCGCCTACACTTGTGATACCTATTACTATTGCCGATATAACAAGCGGTATAACTACCATTTGTATCAATCTTATAAACACCTGACCTATAAAAGTAAGCGTGTTCATTAGGAGTGCATGCGGGTGAGAATGCATCCAAATACCTACAATCACACCTAAAATCAGGCCGGCAAATATGTGCCAATTACGTTTCAGACCCAGTCCCAACGCAATCAAGACTTGCATATAAAATTTCATATAAAATCCTCTCTATACTTATATAACCTAAACATTTTACAATTTTTTGAGATAAATGTAAATACATAGAATAACGGAGTCGGAAATAGATTTCAAGAGAAAATAAGCCTATTCACCTATTTCCTGATTATGTTAAAATATATATATTAAAGGGGAGAACTATTATGAATCTGAAATTTTTAACAAAATTAGGTGTAATTTTGGGCAGCATTTTGGCAGGAATATTTTTATTGTTTCTTTTACTGCCTTTTGTACTAAATTTTGCAATCGACAAATACACTCCGCAGCTTGTAGGAGAAATTAATAAACTGACCGGTTTGAGTGCAGGATTAGAGGAGGTAAAAATCGTTACAACTCCTAAACTTACGGAAGGTTTGAAGGTTAAAAAATTTGAACTCTATACCCCGCAAAAAGAGCCTATTTTTGTTTCAGAAAATTTTCAGATTAAAATGTCACTCATTCCGCTTCTTGCAAAACAAATACGCTTGGATGTAATAAGCCTTGATAACGCAGAAATTACTTTGAAATTTGATAAAAACGGCGATTTAGATCTGCTCAAATATCTTCCCGAAACAGAAGAAAAATCAGATAATAGCGAAACCAAGACAATAACTAAGGACGCTAAACCATACAAATTGCCCCTAAAGCTCTCCAATCACCTTCCCGATATTCATTTGGGCGATTACAAACTTACAATCACTGACGGCAAAGACAAATACGTTCTTGACGGAGACAAAACCGATATTACAGAGTTTATCATCAATAAAAGCATAAAAGTTAAAGGCTCAGGAAAAATCCTGCTTAAAGACAGAGAGCAGTTTGCGTACAACATAAAGCTATTTAACAAAATCATGCCGGAAGTTGAGCTTGAAGACTTAATATTCAACCCACAAGAGGAAGAAAACAAGCAAGAGCCCGTAAAAATCAACGTTATATCTATTCTTAACGGTTTATATAATAATAACGTTAGAGCAAATGCAACTATCGACTTGAAAACCACAAAAGATAGCATTGACGGCTATATGAATGCCGATAAAATTTCTATAATCAACCTTCCTCAGAGCAATATTGAACTCAAATTCAAAGGTAACACCATCGATTTGAACTCAAAAATTTATACTGCAAAAAACGAAGCTTCAACCATTAACGGCGAAATTAAGACAGGTAAAAAGCCCTATGTTGACTTGAATTTTAAATCAGATGTCGAAATCTCAAATATTTTGAATATAGTTAAACAAATCGCCGTAATTTTTAACATAAAAGATTTACAAACGCTGACGGCTAGGGGAAATCTTAATGCTGATTTTAATCTTAAATCAGATATGAAAACAGTCCTCTCGAACGGGTTTTTGCGAGTTCCTTCCGCTAATGTATATTACGGTCTGTACAAAATCGGAATAGACAATATTATGGCGGATATTAACCTTGCAGACAATAATGTTAATATTAAAAATATAAGCTTTTCTATCTTCAATCATCCGCTCAAAATATTTGGAACGCTGACTAAAGACGCAGTTGCGGATATTCACCTAACAGCAGACAAACTCAACATCAAAGGGCTTTTGATAGCTCTCGGACAAGCTTCGATACTGAAAGAAAACCCGATTTCTTCGGGAACAATTTCTATGGATGTAATAATCAAGGGAGCTTTGGATAAAATTAACCCAATCATAAATCTTGATATTGCAAACCTCAATTTGAAAAACATTCCTTTAGATATTACCCTAAAAGCCCCGAGTACAAAAGTTAATATAACCTCGGACGGAAAAACCTTTGGCGGAAATGCTCAAAGTACAAATGTTTACTTGATTAACCCCGCTCTTAAGGTTTCTGCACCGATAATAAAAGCTAATATTAAAGAAAAAGAGATAGAAATAACCCAAACACCGGTTATGATTGAAAAAATTAAGACAACAATCTCAGGTAAAATTACCGATTATTTGACAGAAAAAATCGGGCTCAATTTTATATCTACAGGTGATATCAAGTCTACCCTCACCGGTGATATGAATATCAATAAACAAACACTCAACCTGAGCTACGCTACAACAGAGCTTTCAACAATAATAATACCGATGTTTGACAGGTCAAAACTCTCATTCAAGGGCAAAATTAATATAACAGGAAATATGATGAACCCTCTAATAAGCGGCTCAGCTTCCGTTCCTTCTGTTTCTATCCCTGAAATTCCGGTCATAATGAACGATATGGAATTGAAGTTCAACGGCACAATTCTGCACGGCTCGGGAACGGTTAGAGAATTTGCCTCAGGAGGTATAAAAGCAACTCACCTCTCAAGCGATTTTGAACTTAAAGGTATGGATTTTTACCTCAAAAACCTGAAAGGAGACTCCTTCGACGGAAAAGTCAGCGGAAATATTGCCTATAATCTTTCAAATGCCAAAACCGCCATTGATTTTAAAGGTACGGGAATGAATGCTGAGAAAGCCATAGAAGGCGCAGCAGGCATCAAAAAAGCGCTTACGGGTGTTCTGGGTTTTGATACAAAACTTACGCTCAAGGTTTTAGACTATAACTCAATGATTAAATCCATGAAGGGAAATTTGAATTTTAATATCAAACAAGGCGCATTCGGTACGATAGGTAGATTTGAAGGATTATTAAACGCCTCAAACATAATTAACAATTATCTTTTGAAAAACACCGTGACTGCTATTTCAAACGCAACAGGGCTTGCAACAACGGCACAATTCGATATTTTAGACGGCAAACTGACATTCTCTGACGGCTGGGCAAACCTTGCACCGATAAAGAGCCAAGGACAAAGTCTCTGCTACTATATCACCGGAAAATATAACCTTCTTAACGGAACAACAAATGTAGTTATACTTGGAAGACTTGATGCGCCAATGGTCGCAAAACTGGGACCAATCGGTGATTTATCCGCAAACAAAATTCTGGGATATATTCCGAAATTCGGAGAAGCTACGGCTAAGATACTTAATATTCTCACAACAAACCCGAACGGAGAGAACACAAAAGCAATCCCTGCGCTCTCTAACGGAAGTAGTAATTATAAAGATTTCAAGGTTAATTTTAACGGCGGAATTGAGAGCAAAAGCTCTGTTAAGTCATTCAAATGGCTTTCAAATCCTGACCTGAGCGAGTATCAGAGAAAAAGTACGGCAGAAACTCTTAACGACATAAAATCCTCTTTTGATTCAGATATCAAGAATACAGTTGAGGATGTAAAAACAACTATCCAAGACCAGAAAAAACTCATACAGGACACCAAAACAGATATAACAAACTCTGTTGAAGAAATCAAAAACCTATTCAAAAGAGGAAACAGTGCTCCCGAAAGCACAAATGGAGTAGGGGTAAATGATGGGGTAAATGGGGTAAATGGGGTAAAAGACTCAACACCTGAGCCAAAGACAGAACTCAAGACCGAAGCTCCGAAACAAGAGACCGGCTCCGAAACATCCAAATAAGAGGCTAAATCCATCCGGTTTTTATTTTCAAGTAGCAGTCTGTCGGCGTTGCACCACCGACAGATTTTTCACTCAAAATCGACTCTTAGTAACAGTTACCAATACATCGTCATTCTGAGCCCGACAACAATTCAGGGGCGAAGAATCGCCATAACTTTTTATGTAACATTTTTGTCAGTCTGCGTTTCACTCAAAATCGTTTTTGCCTCTTAAAACAGCTCAATCGCTCGACACGGACTTCTTAAGCGCATCAAAAACTTCTTGAGGCAGCTGCCCTGTATCAACATCTTTTTGGATAATCTCCAGTGCTTCACCTCTGGGCATTGCGGACTTATAACTGCGATTTTCCGTTAAGGCTGAATACTTATCAGCAGCTGCCAACATTGCGAGTTCTGTATTATATTCAAAATCTTTGTGAGCCTGAGGATAACCTGTGCCTGCGGGATTTTGATGATGATATTTAATCATATCTAAAACTGATTGCTTCAGATTTTGGGTTTTCAAAAGTTCATACCCGAGCTCTGAATGAAGCTCCATAATTTTTCGCTCATCGGGGGTTAGCGCACCCTTCTTATTTAGAATTTCATTTGGAATTAGTACTTTACCATAGTCGTGAAGCATTGCTGCTTGTTGCAAATCCGAGAGATTTACATCACGCTTTAACTCATTTGGCAGATTAGAATACATCTTTGCTGCCGTGACACGCGAATTTTTGAGATGCCCTTTTTTTAAATCCTCTAATTCTTTTACATTTACTTTTAGCGGGATTTTATTCTCTTTTAGCATTTGAACTATAGTCGGATTAGACTTAGCTATTGCCTCAATTTGAGCTTTTGTCCCAAAATTGTCATAGAGTGGATTTGTACTAAAGGCATCTTTTCCCTGAGTATAATTTTGAGGGAATATTTGCTGGTCAGAGCCTCTGAATCCAAGTTTATTTATTGGAAAAGAGCCAAAATTATTGATCAGATTTACATTATTAAAAAACGTCATTCTAATACTTCACACTTCCTATAGTGTTATAAAGTATTTTTTTAACGATTAATTGACAAAAAATCAGAGTATATTAAGAAATTGTTACAAAACTACATTATAGGATTTTATTATTGTTTGGGGAAATTCGTTTTATTTTTTTATTAACTTCGACCACGAATATATAAGATTATTTACATCAATAATTTCAAATCCCATTTTTTCGTAAAAATTTGCGGCAGAAAAATATGCCTGCACAAGAAGTGATTTATTTTTACTTTGCGACTTAAAAAAATCAATAAAGGCTTTGCCTATACTTTTGTATCCCCTCTGTTTGTTTTCAAAATAGCATTTCGGGCTTACTTGAAGAAACCTTATGTGATTTTCTTTTTCATTAACCAGTTTTAATGTACTTGCACCAAGAATTTTGCTGCTGTCAAGTTTTTCAAAATTATCCGACTGAGTCGTAAGAGCATAGACTTTATATACATCTTTGCTCATTTTTTTGTCCCTTATATCTTCCAAATCATCAAATATACAAAGCCCGAATTCATCGCCTTTTTGCCACCCCTTTACTGTTTTTTCAAAGCTTTTTATGTCATTTTTATCGTTTGACAAAAGCTCTACAATTGATGCAGCTTCCTCGGAGGTATTGCCGTTTTCTAACTTTGAAATAGCGGTTTTTTGTACAAATTTCGCACCAAAATTTAAATTATAACTATTTTGAATTTTCATATTATTATCTAAACCCGTAAAATTTTTTTTTGCTAATGTGCTATAATTATTTCATCAGGAGGAATGATATGGGAAGAAAAAAACGTGCAATTATTGTTGTAATAGATTCTATGGGAATAGGCGCAATGCCTGACCACGCAGACTTTGGAGACGTAGCTGAGTGCAATACATTAAAAAACGTCTGTGCTTTTAATAAAGGTCTTGACCTTCCAGTTATGGAGGCTATGGGACTTGGAAACATTCAAGAATTTGAAGGGATTGAAAAGACTTCTACACCTATTGCACAATACGGAACTTTAAGAGAAAAATCAAAAGGCAAAGACACAACAACCGGACACTGGGAGATTGCGGGACTTGTTTCAGAGAAACCTTTTGCTACTTTCCCCGATGGATTTCCCAAAGAGCTCATTGACAAATTTATTGATAAAACCGGCTGCGGCGGTGTTTTAGCTAACATTCCGGCAAGCGGAACAGCTATTATAGAACAGCTTAATGACGAGCACCACAAAACAAAATATCCTATTGTTTACACCTCAGCTGACAGCGTTTTTCAAATCGCTCTTGATACGGATATGATTCCTCTGGAAACACTCTATGAATGGTGCCAAGTTGCAAGAAAACTTCTTGACGAAGGGAATTATAATGTAGCAAGAGTTATCGCAAGACCTTATAAAATAATTGACGGCAAACCTACAAGAATTTCTAAAGACAGACGCGATTATTCTATGGCACCTCCTAAAGATACGATTTTGGATAAAGTCAAAAATGCCGGCGCAAAAGTTATCGGCATAGGAAAAATTGAAGACATTTTCTCAAAAGCCGGAATAACTCATGCAATCCACACCGGCTCAAACAAAGAGGGCTTGGAGCTTACGATAAAGGCCATAGATGGCACATTGGATTTGGAGAGCATAAAATATGACGGCATAAATATCGTTGACGAAGAAAAAGAGATAATATTCACAAACCTTGTTGATACAGATATGCTTTTCGGTCACAGAAATGATGCAAAGGGTTATGGCGCTGCAATAGAAGAAATTGATGAATACTTAGACAAAATTCTTCCTCTTATTAGTGAAGACGATTTGTTAATAATAACAGCAGACCACGGATGCGACCCGACTGTTGAAGGTACCGACCATACAAGAGAACAAGTTCCTGTATTATACTATTCAAAAGGAATTGAGCCAAAAGACCTTGGTATTGACATCGGTTTTGACAGTATCGCAAAAAGAGTTGACGAATGGCTTTTTAAATAGATTGAAGCCTTATCGTCAGGCTATTTACCAGTTGCACAAAATATGTTATAATCGATGAGTATTTCTAAAATTAATAAGGCAATATTAGTGGGTTTTTTTGAAAGTATAAGGAATTTTAAAAATAAGTTAGACGAAGTTGATTCATAAGTATATTCGGGAAACCGTTCACTTTTAGAAGTTTATGAGCGCAATGCAAAGCTGGAGGCTGAAATTGCCCAAAGAACACGTGAGCTTGACCGTGTCAACAAACAAATGCTTACACTTCAGCACATTTGGAATATGATGAACTCCTCTGAGCCTCTCTCAAGTGTTCTTAGTGCAATCGTAAACAGCCTTCAGGGGGAGCTCGGATATGTTTACAGCTTTATAATAAAACCCCAGATTAAGGATGAAGACAGCTATATTCAAATCGTAGCGTCCTCAAGAAAAGACTACGGCGAAAAGTTTTTTAAACACTTTCACTGCAACCTCTCAGATTACAAAATGCAATATCCGGGGATTGAAGGACTAAAAGAAGCAGTTATAAACAATACAATATTTCAATCTACAAAGGTTACAGAACTTATCCACGGATTTATTCCGGATTTGGATAAAGAGAAACTGGAGTCGTTTTTCAATGAAGCTAATATGAAATCCTACATATTGGTACCTCTTGTTTCTAAACAGATTCATTTCGGTTCTTTGATAGTATTTTCTTCAAGAGAAAAGGTCAGCAGAAACGAGCTTAACTTTTTGAGCCTGTTTGCAAAACAAATAGAGCTTGCAATTACAATTGCAGACTTGTTCCAAGCTGTTAAAGAACAAGCTGTCACCGACCCGATGACAGGGCTATACAACAGAAGGTATTTTGAAGAATTCATAAAAAAAGAAGCCCTCCGTGCCGAACGTCAAAATCAAAAATTTACGGTAATCGGTCTTGATTTGGACCACTTGAAACAAATAAATGACGTCTACGGGCACAACTGGGGTGATATAGCAATCAAAGCTATTGCGGAAGTTTTAAAAAACAATGCCCGCTCAATTGATGTTGCGGCAAGAATGGGCGGTGAAGAATTCACCCTCGTTCTCCCAGGTGTTGACACGGCAGGCGGACTTGTTGCTGCCGAACGTATCAGAAAAGCAATCGAAGGGGTTGAACTTGAAAAAATCGGACATATTACCGCAAGCCTTGGTGTTGCAACTTATTTAGAGCATTCTGATGATTTGGACGAGCTTTTAGAAATTGCCGATCAAGCGATGTATGAATCAAAAAGAAACGGCAGAAACAGAGTAACTGTAGCAAAACCTGCTCACGAGACTTCTTGGCAGGATGTTGCGATTAATACGTTCATTGATATTCTCACAAAACACAGAATCCCTGTAGATGAAACGACTTCTAAACTTTTGACACAAAAACTTCAGGAAATGAACGTTAATAATGAAAAATTGTATCAAGTCGCAGATACACTTGTAACTACATATAACCCTGCCCACCACGACGGCGGAGTAAAACAGAAGGTTGAACTTGCAACACTCTTGGCAAAAAGATTTGATCTTTCAAAAGAGAGCATTGACAAATTAAAGATTGCAGTGCTTCTATATGATATCGGCAACACTATGATACCGAAGGATTTATTAAACAAACGTGAGCCTCTGAGCAGCGAAGATAAAGCATCTATTAAACAACACCCTATAATTGCGGCAAGAGAAATTTTAAAACCAATATCTAATATCGGTGATATTATTCCTATAATTGAAAAGCACCACGAGAACTGGAACGGAACAGGTTATCCGAATAATATTTCAGGAGATGAAATTCCTATAGAATCTCAAATAATTTTGATTGTTGACTCATACTATGCGCTTTTGGAAGAACGCCCATATAGAGACGCTAAGTCAAAAGAAGACGCACTGAAAATAATTATGAGCGAAGTAAACAGCAAATGGAGCAGCAAACTCGCAGGCGAATTTATAGCTATCATAAAAAATATGGACTTTTAAGCTACCAGAGATGCGTGACCTTCTTTTTTATCTTCTTCAAATTTTGGAGAAAGCCATCCTGTTTTGTAGCCGATATATCCGAGAGCAGCCGCTATTGCTGAACCGCCTGCAATACCGAGAGTCCATTTTCCGCCTTTTGAGTGCGCAAATTCTTTTAGTTTTTCGCCGAAGGAAACGTTTTCGCCCCTTCTCAGGCGCATATCTTTTTTAGCTCTTTCGATTGCATCTTTGCAATTGTCTCTCAATTTTTCAAGCAAAGTTTCATTTTTTGCGATTTCTTTACCATCTCTTTGGAAGTGGTATTTTCTGTACTTAGCAGCAGATGACATACCGTCAGCTTTGAGAGCACCGTTTCTTTCCCAATCCGTGTGCATATTTATATGATTTCTAATCATATTATCTTGAATTTCTTTGCCTCTGTCCTCAATTAAGGCTCTGCGATAACAATCTGTTAATTCTTTTTCGATAACGCTGTCACGGAACGGTCTCAATACTTCAAAATTGTATCTGTAATTCAAACCGCCATCAGTTAAGATTTTTTTATTAATCATCTCCTCAGGCATTTTTTCTCCGCCGTGAGCCAGTTCATAAGGTTCGGAAATTGATTTTTTAAACTTCTCTACAGCTTTATCCAGTTTTGCTTTATCAGCATCTTCAAGACTGTTTCTGATTTCTTCTAAAGGCATAAAGTATTCATGCTTTGTCTTATACCCTGTTGCTTTCTCGAGTTCTCCCGCAAAGCTTGGGTCAAAGTTCTTTTGAGCAAGTCCCTGACAATTTGAAACAATTGGAGAAGAAAATACCTTCATAGATTCCAAATCGGTTAACTCGCAAGGAGCAAATCTTGACGGGAACACCGTAAAGTCAGCTGCACTGGCAAACGGTTTTGCCGGTAAGAAACTGTCTATGAATACTACTCTTCCTGCCACAGCAGGGTCGTTTTTGTATTTTTCTAAAATATCTATACATTTTTTTGTCTCATCCGCTGTCGGACCGCCAACAAACATTACAGAATAAGGATCTTCTTTTCCGTATTTTTTAACGTAATTGATAAATGATTGCAAGCTTGAATCAAGCGCTTTTTGAGCATCGCTTCTTCCCCAACCTGCAAGCATTTTAACTCTGCTGTTTGGTTTTTTAGCTTCTTCTATTATTTCTTTGCTTATATAACCGTATACTTTTGCGTTTTTGTCAGGAAGTCCTGCGATGACCATGTTGAAATCTTTTTCATGACCTTTTACATCCTTAAGAGCTGTTAATTTATTAAGCACCTCTTTGTCAAATCTTTCCAACAAATTTGCCTTGTTTTGACGCTTAACATCTCTTATGTAGTTAACATCAATAGAGCCTTCTTTAACTTTTTCGCCGTCATACGTCAAAAGAGGTTTTATTGTTAAGTTTGAATCAGGAAGCTTGTATTCTTTGTAATATCCTGTGACACCTGTTGTTCTCGGATCCATGTCAACGTTTTCAAAAGCATTTAGGATACCTACAAACTTATCATCTGCTGCAAGTTTGCTCAAATATTGATATGTTCCTGCCGCAAACTGAGGATCAGTTGCAAGTTTTTCGCCATACAACTCTGATACTGTCGAGATTGTAGGCATATAACCTTTTTGAGCATAATAAAGCGAGTTCTTAAACGGACTTACACCGCCTTGAGTATCCTTCATTTCTTGAGGTATTAATTTTTCAAAATATTTGTTTACGGCTTCTTGACCTTCTTTGGCTGCTTTTGCGTATTCAGGGTCATTGTAAATATAGTTTCTAAGCTCTTTATCGGCAACATTCACGAACATATTCATATAAGATGTTCTTTGAATATATCCGTCGCCGAGGTTGTGACCTACAAGAGTCGGTTTTTTACCTTTCCAGAACTCACCGCCGCCGGAAGCTTTTTCAGCCATATATTCTGTAGCATAAGCTGCCTGTGAGTCGTTAAGCATAATTGTTTCAGGATCAAACTTGTAACCTTCCTGACTTACAACCTCTGTAATTCTCGGCAGTAATTCAACGAATGCCTTTGCAGCTTTAGCATCACCGTCACCAATCCAAGTTTGAGCCAAAGCCCCCGGAACAGTAGAATATCCGCCGCCTGAGTATGGTTTCGGCCAAGATGCCATAACATCAGTGAACACCTTAAAGTCGTGAGTTGGTTTTAAAACGCCTTTGTCTTCTCTGAATACTTGGAACAACTTAATTTCTGACTCACCGAGTCCGCCGAAATCAAGTTTTTTCTTTCCGCCTGTTACATCTTCCAAAATCCATAAATTCTTATTTATGGTGCTGCTTTCTTTTTCAAAGAATGTTTTTAAATCAGCATACTTTTGAAAATTTTGATTATTAGTCATAAAGTACTTGCCTTCGTATTTTTTAAAAGGACTATCCTCAGGCAAACCTTCGGGGATTTTTGGCACGACTGTCTCAACGTGCAGCCCCGTATCTTTATCAAATATCTTTTGTCCGTTATAGAATGAATCTACAATTGCTTTATTTTTTTGCGCGTAAAATTCGTGTGTTTTTTTGAATTCATTGTCTATATAAGGGTCTTTATCGGAAACTCTCAGCCCTCTTAAGTCTTCCATAACGGTAGCAACACCGCCTGCTTGGAAATAAGGTTTTGTTTCTGCAACAAACAAAATTGCTTGATCCTTATTACCGCCTTTGAAAGAAATCTTTGAAAGCCCCGCACCTTGAAAATTTTGAGCTTTAGAAACTGTTTTGCTTCTTGTTACTCTATTTGCACCCGATGAATAATCAACACCAACCGCATTAATTTTCATAAAGAACTCCTTTTACACACAATTTTTCTACTTATATATATAAAAACAATACACACAGAATTTTTTACAAAAAACACTTAAAATGTTAAGAATTGTTAAGTAAACTTTTATTAAGACACTCTATAAGACTACACTTAAAATAAAAATTTTGCAAGTATGTTAAAAAGTTGTGTTTTCGCACCTTTCTTTGTAGTATAATGATTTTACAGGGGAGAGGATTAAGAAAAAATGGATATCGATTGGAAAAACTTAGGTTTTGGATATACAAAAACTGATTATCGTTATGTTTCAAATTTCAAGGATGGCATGTGGGATAAGGGAAGCATAACAGAAGATGCAAATGTTGTACTCAACGAATGCGCATGTGTTTTTCAATATGCACAAACATGTTTTGAGGGTCTCAAAGCATATAGAACGGCAGATAACAAGGTCGTTTGCTTCAGACCGGATATGAACGCCAAGAGAATGATTGAGAGTGCAAAAAGATTAGAGATGCCTCCATTCCCTGAGGACAGATTTATCGAAGCTGTAAAAAAAGTTGTTAAAGCAAATATAGATTGGGTTCCGCCGTACGGAAGCGGAGCAACTCTCTATATAAGACCGTATATGTTTGGTACAAACCCAGTAATGGGCGTAAAGCCGGCAACTGAGTACCAATTCAGAATTTTTGTAGCTCCCGTAGGACCTTATTTTAAGGGCGGAGCTAAACCTATTACACTTAGGGTTCCTGATTTTGACAGGGCGGCTCCTCATGGCACAGGGCATGTCAAGGCGGGACTGAATTACGCAATGAGCCTGCACGCAATTGTAGACGCACACAACCAAGGGTACGACGAAAACATGTACCTTGATTCGGCAACGAGAACAAAGGTTGAAGAAACAGGCGGCGCAAACATTATTTTTGTAACAAAAGACAACAAAGTTGTTACACCAAAATCAAACACAATATTACCTTCGATTACCCGTCGTTCGCTAATGTATGTTGCACAAAAATATTTAGGACTTGAAACCGAAGAAAGAGAAATTTATAAAGAAGAACTTGCCGAATTCAAGGAATGTGCTCTATGCGGTACTGCGGCGGTACTTTCTCCTGTCGGCAAAGTTGTTGATCACGGTAAAGAAATTTGCTTCCCGTCGGGAATGGAAAAAGTCGGCGAAATCACACAAAAGCTGTATGACACATTGACAGGAATTCAGATGGGCAGAATTGAAGCTCCCGAAGGTTGGATTGTAGAAGTTTAAAGGGGTAAAGGGGTAAATATATTAGCTTGGCGTAAAACCTACAAGTCCGACGCGTCATTGCGAGACCGATTAGGTCGAAGCAATCCAGCTTATAATACACGTTATTGTTGGGCAGGTATGCCGACAAAAACTAATATAATTACTAAAAATCAACGTTCAAGATAATGTGCTACTTGCTTTTATCGTCATTCTGAGGAAAAAGATTAGACGGGTTTTGTATTGATTTAAACGAAGTCCGAAGAATCGCCATAACTTTTGTAGTCCATAATCCAAACCAAGTACATTTACCCCCGAAGGACGATATATTTGTAGTCCCTAATCCAAACCAAGTACATTTACCCCCCCCCGAAGGACGATATGTTTGTAGTCCCTAATCCGAACTAATTACATTTACCCCCCACAGGTTCTCTGTACAATAGATTTATTGCATCACAGAGTTTTTCCCTAAGTTCTGCGTAATATTTTTTATCTTCTTCCGAACTTAAATACTCGCCTGTTTCGCAAATGCCAATCATTTGCTTCATCAAATCTACTGTCATCATTATTTCCTTAAACAGAGTTCCTTCATCTCTGATTGTGTCTTTAAGCTCACCGGTATATAGTTTTCGCCAGTTAGATACGCCGTTTTCATTTTCGGAATTCAGTTTTGCCCATTCATAAAGATGCTTTATAACATTGGAATCGACTTCCATAGTTATATTTGGATTTAGCTCACTGACTCTTTCCGAATAAGATTTTATTTCTTCATTTAATTCATCACTGACGGTTTCGGCTTTTTCACTCAATTCTCCATCCAGTGAAAATATTGTCTCTCGCGCCCTCAAAGAATCTTTGTAAGCAACATTTGCCATACCGCCGACTATAGCTGCCAGCTCCTCGGTATTCAAATTTGCAAGTTTTTTATCTGCAATAAAATTAATCACGGGGATTTGTTCATACCCGTTAATTTTTCTCAAAAGCTCACCCTTGAGGGTTAATTTTTGCCCCTGAATATACCCGTCTCCTTCCAAGATATCTCTCTTAATATTAAATTCTTTAATAAGCGCATTAGCCTTGTGCTCATTTCCTTGAGCAAAAAATGTACGTTTAATAAAGTTTTTGACTTCATCGCTTCCTTCAAACATAGCCATATAGTTTGCAACAAATGCGTAATCGAACTTGAAGTTGCTTTTCAGGTTGTTGGAAGGTGACGCAATTAAATCTTCAATAATTGCGGTTTGAGCCTTGTTACAACTGAGCGGAATACAGTACCCCTGTTTGTCTATACCGCGCCTGCCTGCTCTGCCTGCCATTTGGTGAAATTCATTCGGAGTAAGGTTTCTTTTCCCGTCACCCAGCTCATCACCTAAGGATGCAGGCTTTCTTACTGAGGTAATAACTGTGGTTTTCGCAGGCATATTAATACCCGCCGATAATGTTTCTGTTGCAACGGCAACTTTTAGAAGTTTTCGCTGGAACAGTTCCTCTACAAGCTGTTTTTGCATGGGAAGCATGCCGGCATTGTGCGTAGCATAACCTTTTAGCATAGCCTCTTTATTTAGACTCTCGCCTAAGTACTTACCCTCATTAATGTATTTATCTATTGTTGCTTGAATTTCTTTTCGTTCACTCTCTGTTGTCAGAGTATCACCAAACTCTTCAAAATAGCTCAAAAGAGCTCTTGAATCTTTTTTTGAGAATATAAAATAAATTGCGGGAAGCTTTCCTGCATCGTTTAGATTTTTTGTAAGGTATTTGTATGTTGAAATATTGGTTTTTAAACTAAGCGCTTTTTTAAAATCTTCGGAATTTTTCTTTTTTGTTTTATTCGGAGTTTTTTTGCTCCCGTCCGGAGATACATGCTCCATCGTAATATCTAAAGGCACGTGCCTGTTTTTAGAGGGCACATCTATCCAAACACTTCTGGGTTTAGGGGAAGGATTTGTATGATAATTCCCGTCAGCCGTTATTCCCAGAGCTTTCTGGTTTCTTATCGATGCAATCCAATCGTTAATCTTTTCTGCATTTTTAGCAGTTGCTGAGAGTGAGAGCATTTGGACATCGTTTGGGGTAAGCATGATTGATGTTTCCCACACACCGCCTCTATCAACATCGCCCAGATATTGAAGCTCGTCAAAAATTACTGTTTTCAAATCTTTGGGAAGATTTTTGGTTTTATCAAAATAAGCGGAAGTTGCCATATTTCTGTAAACTTCTGTTGTCATGATGATTATTGGTGCTTTTGTATTAATCTTTGTATCACCTGTTAAGAGACCTACATTATTTTCGCCGTAAGTCTTACAAAAATCTCTAAATTTTTCGTTACTTAAAGCTTTTAGAGGTGTTGTATAAAAAGTACGCTTACCCTCGTTCAAGTTCTTGGTCATAATGTACTCTGCGATTGCGGTTTTTCCTGTACCTGTCGGAGCTGTCACAATGACATCATCTCCAAGAAACAGGTGATTTGCAGCTGTTGTTTGAAAAACATCGGGCTCGTAAGGATAACCTGTTTCAGGATTGGTTTTTAGCTGAAAATAATTTTTATCAAGCGTATTATAAAAATTTTTGCACTTACCTGAGACCATCATGCCTGCTGCAACTGCTGATGCTGTAACAGGTAGATATCCGGAACTTGCGGAAGGAGAGCTTATAAAATTTTCGCCGGCTCTGCTTCTGAGCTTCTTAATTCCGATTAAAAAATTTTGACCTACAGATGCTATTTTTACCATTTGAGATTTCCTTAAATAATCTAAAACCTCTGAATATAAAATTTGCTATTTAAATAATTGTAATTTTAAAAAATTTTTTAATTATCCTTTTTGAGGGATAGAGCGGGGTTATAAAAAATTTTTAAATCTATTAACTTAAAATTGCACAAATCCTAAGTCAAAAGTGAGGTACAAAAATGAAAACTAAACAAATAATTCCGCAAAAGAGTTCGGATAAAGTATCAAAGTTTCTTGATAAGAATGCGCTCCATAAAAGAGATTTTGCAGAGATGATTGGAGTAACTCTTTCTTATGTATACAATCTAATTGATGAGACAGTCCCTTTCTCTACAAGAAGCACTACTCTGGAGAGAATTGCCACTGTTATGGATATTGCTCCTGAAGAATTTGACGAATACAAAATCCCACAAGAACCGATTTTGATTGACGAAGCCGTAGAAATTATAAAAGAGTATATGAAAGATAATAAGCTATCAACAGTCTCTTTCCTAAAATCTTTCCCCAGAAAGAAACGACTTGATGTAGTTGATATGCTTAGAGGAGCACTGCCTGTCCCTATTGACTACAAAGAGCTTCAACTAATCGGGAAGACACTCGGCATGCCTCAGGATGAGATTTACACTATTTGGGAAAACAGAATGAAACAAGTTCTTACATCTGCCGGAATGAATATTTATTCAAACACGGAACTTGTGGACTCTATGTTTGGGTGCGCTAAAAAGTACTGCTTGAAATAGTAAATTAAACTTATCTTTTAATTGCTCCCCAAGCCCTTATATAACCTTTTTCGTACATAATAAGATAATATCCCCCGTCTTTTACGTACTCAATTGTCGCCTCCATGTGTTCGTATTCTTTTGGCGGCGTTGCGCCGGTTACTGCGTACTTTTCATCTATAATCTTTTTCATTTTATCTTTACGTTTTTTCTTTGCTCGAGCTTGCTTTTCTTTTTTAGTGAGCTCTTTTTTACTTGCATACAGCTTCCTTACTTCTGCCTCGTTTTCGGCCAATTTAAAAACAGGAATAATTGCAATTAAGTCCTTGGATTCAATAAGATACAAAAATTCTCTGTCGTCTGAGAGCGCAAGCTGATAATATCCGGGTTTGATAAAGTTTCCGTTATGGTCAGGGATATAATCTACAATAGACAACGTCGGCTGTTCATCAGTAGGAATTGAGTATCTGTAAATACTGTTTTCGTGAACAGTTATTCCTGATGGTATTACAGGATAAGGCGCCGCAGGCGCAAGATAATCTATATCACGAAGTGCGGGTGTTACAATTCCGTCTATCATAATTTTGCTACCAGATTCTTTATAGCTGTATCTACTTCTTTAAAGTTTTTATTCAAAAGTTTTGAAGAAGCAACAAAAATCAGTGAGATGTATTTGTCAGAAAAAGCTCCGTCTTTTATCAAAAGCCTGCAACTTTCTCTCATTAATCTTTTAATTCGGTTTCTCTTGACTGCGCGCTTGTGAATTTTCTTACTCACAACAAAACCAACTCTTGTCGGACTCTCGTTTTTTTTCTCTTTTCCGACAAAAACTGTCACTCCCATAGAGTGAAAAGTTTTTCCCGTTCTATATGTTGCTGCAAATGCCGAGCGCTTTTTTAGTCTGTTTTCTTTTTGAAGCATATTAAAATAATACATTTTCTGTAAAGAATTGTAAAGTTTTTCTCGTTTTTTGCAATTTCTCTTAACAGAAATACTTTATATAAATATAGTGTGTAGTACTCGTATAGTGTAAAGGGTTAAAATTAGATGGCAGTATCTGCAATAACAGCATTTTTACCGTTTGTAACGTCAGGTTCAATCTTTGCTCCTCGAAGAATCGGCAAAGGTAACGGACGTAACAATCCTATTTTGAGTATTATGGATTATGATGTTGCAGCTGGTCAAACTGCAAAAGTAGTAGAGGGAGCAGCTAATATTGCAAAAGAAACTAATGCGGGATTAGCAGCAAAAGTTGCAGAGAAAGAAAAAGCTTTGAATGCGTTTTTAAAAGCCGACAAGATTGCAAACGGAGCAGGTAAAGTATTAAGATTTACCATGAACAACATTAACCCTCTTATTGGTGCTACAGAGGCAGTTAAGGTTGCATTTGCAGATGACAAGCAGAGCGCTGCAATAATAAGCGGATGTTCATTCGGAGGAATGTTACTCGGTGAAGGCGCAGCTAAAAGGATATTAGGATTATCAAAAGCTTCTTATAAAAACGGAAAATATGAAATTACCGAAAGAGAAGCTTTGTATAAGAGATTACCGTTTTATAAACAAGAACAAGCTGATGCTATTAAGAAATTCTGCGAAACAAAAACATTTATGAATAAACATGTATTTAAACACGCACCAAAAGTAGCAAAAGGGTTATTGTTTGTTACGGCATCAATCGGTTCTTATGTAACAGGCAATGTAATTGGTGAAAAAATTGCCAATGCACTGAAACCACAACAGGCAGCCTAATTTTTATTTGTAATTTTTCCGTTTTCTTTATATAGAGTTTGGAAGTTTGTTTGAGAGCGTCTGTAATTGTTTATAGATGCTTCTAAAGACGCATTAATTGTGTAATAAATTACCGGAACCGCAATTGTTACTGTTAAAATTGCAACAATTGCATGCGTTATAATAGTTTGAATTTTTTTGTAACGCTGTTTTGTTATTCCTATATCATCTTGTTCTCTAAGTATACTGTTTATAAGGTTCTTACGCTCTTTGACCGTTAAACTTTCAATAAAATCAACATTTTGCGGGTCGACATAGATAACGTATTTTGAATATTTTGTATTTCCGTCAAGATAGTCAAGACTGTCGTTGTATTGCAGCTGCTCTTTTGTAACGGCTTTTTCCATAATATTGCCGTTCGTCACCTGCTCTATCGGTTCCACGGGAGGCTGTATCGGTGCCGGTTCTTGTGTTATTTCCGGCGTCTGTGCTTCAGACTGCGGAGTTAAGGGTTCTTGCACTTCTTGAACAGGCTCTGTAACTTGTTCTGCTTGAGGTTCGGGTTGAGGTTCCGGAGAATTTACTTTATTTTGTTTTGCCTTAAATTTGCGAATAAAATCATCTTCATATCCGCCTTCATCATTTGAGGCTGGTGCCGGTTCAGGCTTTTTCGGTTCTTCAAACAGAGTTGTATCGTCATTTTCATTCATTGTTGTACCCTGCTGCGCAACCTGCTGAGACAATTTTTCCAACATATCATCAGATATGTCATTATTTAATGCCGCAAGTTCGTTAATATCCAAAGAATCATTCTTGTTGTAAAAGTTACCAGCCATGTAATCTCTCTCGGTTTATTTGTATTATAATTATTATATATTATATTCTAATCTTAAGCAATCGTAAGGGAAGATGATATGAATATCGACAGAGAGAAACTTAAAGAAACAATTAGAAAACTTGATGAGCCCAGAATCCTTGTGGTTGGTGATTTGGCGCTTGATGAGATGGTTTACGGCGATACAGAACGTATTTCAAGAGAAGCACCTGTGCTTATTTTGCAGCATACTCACACGAACTTTATTCTGGGCGGAGCATCAAACGCAGCTCATAACGTTTCAGAGCTTAATAAAGGTAAAGTCAGTGTTATTGGTATAATTGGTGATGATTATCAAGCTCAGGATTTAAGAGAAGCCTTCATTAAGGCTAATATAAATTGTGATAATTTAATCGTTGACAAAGAGCGTAAAACTATTACAAAAACAAGGATTTCTGGTTCTTGTTCACAATCCGTAACCCAGCAGATTGTAAGAATTGACCGCCAGACAAACGCCCCTATATCTAAAGAAACTGAAGACAAAATGATAGAGGCTATTAACAGACTTCTTCCCGAACACGATGCGGTTATACTGTCTGATTATCATATAGGAACATTAACAGATAAGGTTATCAGTACTGTTGTGGACGGAGCAAAAAAACTGAATAAAATCGTTATTGTTGACGCACAAAAAGAGCTTAACAGGTACAAGGGTGTAACCTCTATGACGCCAAACCTTCCTGATACTCAAAAACACGTCGGATATTATTTGAAATCCAAGGCTGATTTTCTTATGGCAGGCGGCAAGCTTATACAAGAAACAGATGCGCCTTCTGTACTCATAACTTGCGGCTCTGAGGGTATGGTTGTAATTGAAAAAGGCGGCAAATACACTCATATTCCTGTTTTTAACAAGTCTAAAGTTTTTGATGTAACAGGAGCCGGAGATACGGTTACAGCTACTTACACTCTTGCACTCGCAGCAGGTGCAGAGCCTGTTTATGCTGCAATTATAGGTAATATTGCAGCCGGTATTGTTATCAAACAATACGGATGCGCTACAACAACTCTGGAAGAAATTCTAAAATCAGTGCCCGATACTATTGAAGTGGATGAGTAGGAGAGATTATGAAAAATAAAATCAGCATAGCGGATATTATAATTTTAGTTGGAGTAATTATTGCGCTTTTAGTCGGACTGTTCACAATGAAACATTTTAGACAGACAGCCGACAAGCAAATAGAGGCAACTTCACCGATTACGTTTGAAGTTTTCTTGAGAGGCGTGACAACTACCAGTGAAGCATTCCCTATAAAAACAAATGACAAAACATTTATTACCATAAGAAATGTTCCCTATACGGAGCTTGAAGTCTTAGATGTTACGTCAAATCCGAGACAAACGGCACTGCCTTCAGCAAAATCTGAAAAACAATATATTATAATCAATGACCCGACACAGCCGTCAGTTTTTGATGCAATTGTAACAATAAAAGATGTTGCAAAAATCACAAAAGACGGAGCCGTAGTTGGCGGAAACAAGATAAAGATGGGTCTTCCAGTAACCTTAGAGGGTGAAAATTACAAGTTTAACGGAACAATTTCCGATGTTAGAGTTATGTCTGAAGTCAACGTCGAAGACTCAGGGGAAAATAAAGAATTAGGATAGGAACCGGTAAAAATGCTTATAAATGGCATTTTAGAGAATTTTCAAAAACTTTTTAAGCCTGTATATGAAAAAAGTTTTCTTCTTCAAAACTTGGATTGGCTTATTGGCGCTAATATTATGCTTGTAATATTGAGCTCTACAATTGCAAGTTCGGATGATATAGGATACTTTGCGCTGTTTGCCATCCTACTGACAGGAATAAAAATATTGACTAAATCAGGCGAAAAATTTGAGATGAATTTGGCGGACAAATTTTTGCTTGCGTACTTTATTTTTGTGATTATAAGCCTTGCAGGTTCATCGCTTTTGTATTTGAGCCTTAAAGGATTTTTTAAAACTCTGACATATTTAGGATTTTATGTTTCTACTGTTCACTATCTGAAAGATAACCGAGACAAAATTAAGTGGTTTTTTGTTGCATTTTGCCTCTCGGCGGCTTATGAAACAATATTTGCCTTTTTGCAAAATTTTGGAGCAGTTGAGGAAATTTCTGGCTGGCAAGATATGTCTTCACTTAATCCCGAAGAAGTTATGACAAGAGTATACGGGACTTTGAAACCATACAATCCGAACTTGTTTGGCGGATATATGTTATCAATTATTCCGGCTTTTATAGCTTTGCCGTTTTTTAATAAAAAGCTTCTTCCCATTGCATTGCTCGGCGGATTAGCATCTTCTGTCGCACTTGTTTTTACAGGGTGCAGAGGTGCCTATATTGCGTTTTTCTTTGAACTTATTGTTCTTGTCCTTGTAATATACAAGTTTCTTGAGCCAAAATTCAAAAAAATATTTACAACAATTATCGGCTTTTGCGCATTGGCACTCTCGTTCGTTGTAGTTTCCACAGCATCTTTAAGGGCAAGAATTTTTTCTATATTTGCAATGAGAGGAGACAGCTCTAATTCGTTCAGATTCAACGTTTATAACTCTTGCGTTCAAATGTTCAAGGATAATTGGCTCTTGGGAATTGGGTGTGGAAACCAAAATTTCAGAGAAATTTACGGGTTATATATGAAAACAGGGTTTGATGCTCTGAGCGCTTATAATATCTATCTGGAAACAGCAGTAGAAAGCGGAATTTTTGCGCTAATTTCTTTCTTGGCTTTTCTTGGGGTAAATATCATAAAAGCATTAAAATTCATCTTTTCGCAAAAATCTGCTGAGTCAGTTTTTGTTTTGGCTGCAACCGTTTCGATAATTGGAATACTTGCTCACGGGATGGTGGATACCGTATTTTTCAGACCGCAAATTCAATTTACATTTTGGATTATGATTGGTATAATCAGAGTTATAATAAAATAAAAAAGTGTTTGTTTTTTGTGTAAAGGAGTTTCTTGAATGGCACGAATTTTAGGTATTATTCCAAAAGGCATCAGAATTGGCAAAAAGATAAAAGTTTTGAATTCTCTAAAGAAAAATCAGAATGAGATACAACAAAGACTTGGTTATGCAAAGAAAACAAAACTTCAGTTGGATAGAGATTTGGAGATAGAAAACAGAAAGCTCTGCCGCAGCACTGAATCCGCGCTTGGATTTAGTATTGTCGTATAGTTAAAGGATTAGTTTCAGGATATGATTCAAGAACGAATTAAAAATTTAAGAGATAAATTAAACCGGTATTCCTACAATTATTATGTGCTTGATAATCCTCTCATAAGTGATTTTGAGTATGACAAATTGTATAAAGAGCTTGAAGAACTTGAGAGACAAAACCCTCTTTTTATAACTCCCGACAGCCCGACTCAGCGGGTCGGCGGAATAAGCACGGGGTTCAGAGAAGTTAAACATAAATACCGTCTATACAGCCTTGATAATACATATAACTATGATGAGCTTCGAAAATGGTATGAAAAAATTACAAAAGAGTTCGGAGATAATGTCGAGCTTGTGTGCGAGCTCAAAATTGATGGACTTGCGATTGCGCTTGCATATAAGAACGGTATTTTTGAAAGCGGTGCTACCCGCGGTAACGGAATTATCGGAGAAGAAATCACCCAAAACTTAAGAACGATAAAAGCTATCCCCCTAAAGCTATTTGAGGATGCTGATGTTGAGGTAAGAGGCGAAATTTATATGCCGAAAACTTCTTTTGAAAAACTTAATGAAGAAAATCTTAAAAACGGCGAAAAACCGTTTGCCAATCCGCGTAACGCTGCTGCGGGCTCTCTAAGGCAATTGGATAGTTCAATTACTGCAAAAAGAGACCTTTCGATGTTTACTTATACGCCGATTATTGAAAGAGCGAAAAAAAGCCCTAAAACTCACTGGGACGGCATTCAGTATGTAAAAGAACTCGGTTTCAAGATTAATCCGAATATAAGACTGGTTAAAGATATTGAAGGTGCGATAGATTTTTGCAAATATTGGGACACAGAAAGGTTTAATCTGGATTATGCAACAGACGGAGTTGTTATTAAGGTGAACAATTTGGCTTATCAAAACGAGCTCGGCTATACTTCTCGCGCTCCAAAATGGGCAACTGCCTTCAAGTTTCCGCCTGAAGAAATTTCTACAACCCTAAAAGATATTGAAATAGGATTAGGGAAAACTGGAGCGGTCACTCCGGTTGCGGTTTTAGAACCCGTTAACCTTGCAGGAAGCGTTGTTTCAAGAGCAAGTCTGCACAATTTTGATGAAATAAAAAGACTTGATGTAAGAATAGGTGACAGAGTTCTTATCAAAAAAGCAGCAGAGATTATACCGAAGGTTATCAAAGTTTGTGACAGTGATGAACACGAAGGTTTACCGATTTATACACCACCAACGGTTTGTCCTGCTTGCGGTGAGCAATTGAGAGAAATTGAAGGAGAAGTCAATTTATACTGCACAAATCCGAATTGTCCCGATGTATTGAGAGCAAAACTTGAGTACTGGGTTTCTAAAGAAGCTATGGATATAGATTCAGTCGGACCTTCTGTAATTGAAAAGCTCTACAACTTAGGACTTGTAAAATCACCTATAGACTTTTACAAATTGACAATTGAAGATTTTCTGAAGCTTGATTTAGTTAAAGAAAAATCTGCAACAAATATGTATAACGCTATTCAAAACTCAAAGAAAAAACCGCTTTCAAAATTTATAACTGCGATTTCTATAAGAAATGTCGGTAAAGAAACAGCAGAACTTTTAACGGGTGAACTTCCGACATTAGAGGATTTTAAAGAAGCAACGATTGAAAAATTATCCTCTATAGACGGAATAGGGGATAAAATAGCAAAAAATATTTACGAATTTTTCCATAACGAGCACAATCTAAAAACCATCGAAGAGTTCAAACAGATAGGCTTTAGTTTTGACAACGCATCCGCTCCCAAGACAGATGAACTTGCGGGAAAAACATTTGTCTTAACGGGAACTTTACAATCAATGACAAGAGACGAAGCAAGTGATATAATAAAATCGAAGGGCGGAAAAACATCGTCCTCTGTTTCCAAGAAAACAACATTTGTAATAGCCGGTGAAAATGCGGGGTCTAAATTGGACAAAGCACAGGATTTAGGTGTTACAATATTGAATGAAGATGAATTTCTTTTTATGGTAGGGAAAAAATAGATGAAAAAGAACTTAAATATAATTCAGATAAAAGGGATTAAGGGTTTAATATATGTTGGTTTTATGCTGACTTGCCTTGCGGCGGGATTTATATTTTTCCCCGGATTTGTTGCAATGAAGGCTTGGAACTTAGCAGCCTCATATATTGATGCGCTTCCTGCAATCGGGATTATTCAAGGACTTTTACTTTGGGGGATTACAGCAGCTTCTTACTTTACTTTCAGAAAAGAAAAGCTTGTTGTTTGTATGAAATCTGAAGACGGTTTAAGCGAAGAAGAACTCAAAGAAGTTTTTGCCAACATGAAAGCTCAAGCTCAGAATGACACTATTATTAAGAGTATGCTAAAAGCACACGAAGCAGAGCTTAGAATAAGAAATCTTGAAGAAACACAGATTCCGAAATCAGAAGTTGCAGAGAAAGAGCAAGAAAAAGTCGAAACAAAATAAGGTCAAAATACCTAATATATTAACAATGGTCTCTAAACCGCTGCATTAATTTTTGCCTTTTGAGCTTCACGTTCTCTATCTTGTTTTGCGTGAATTCTTCTGGTGTTTTTGTATGTTAATCTCGGGATTACCCAGCCTAACAAGTATGGAGAAATAAAGAATGTTGTCAAAATTCCCGGAACCGAATTCAAACCGCGTGCAAACGCTGCAATCTTGTTTCCTTTACCGCCTGCTGTTGCACCTTTCATAAGCTTGGTAATCATTTTATCTATGGATTTTTTATCAACTTTTTCCGTTAATTTTTTAGCATTTTCTTCGATATTTTCCACAAAGGATATGATTTGCTTGTTCTTTTCGGCTTTTGAGAGCTTTTTAATATCTTCAAGCTTAAATGTTTTATCATTAAATACTGTTTTTGCTTCTTCTGATTTTTCAAGTACCTTTTGTAAATCGCCGCCGTTGTTATCTATATACTTGCAGAAGTTAATCATCTTTTCTTTGGAATCAATATTGTTATACAAAGATGTTATTTCAGAGTTAGAAAGTACATGTGCTTTGCTGTAAGGGTTAAGAAGATCTAATCCTGTTTTCCAACCCTTCATCGCCCTGTCTTTATGCATTAATACAAAGCCTGAATTCTTTTCATAAGAAGTTACAGCTGCTCTTGTAAGCATTGGAACCGCAAATACTACAGCAAGAGAAGATGTTACATCTCTAAAGAGAATTTCATAAATTTCTGTCAAATCTTTTTTACCGTTCTCATCCACTTCGGCTCTGTTGTATGCCCTAAGTCCTCTCGGGGTTAACAACCCGAATATAGATAAACAGGTCATAAGAGTATGGGTAAAGTTGTGACCGTTATATTCAAGCTCTTTTGATACAAAATCGCTCTTGTTTTTATCAACAACTTTGCCTAATTTTTCTATAACACCACTGCCCTTACCTTTAAATGCGACATTCTGGTTATTTTCAGCAGCTAGCTGAGCATTTTGCTGATGATTTTTTCGTGCCCCCGGAGCAGTGTTGCTTCTTGCATAGATTTTTGGCAATACAGACAATACGCCGAGAGTTGCCGCAATCATGGAAATTGTAGTCAATACGCGCTTGCCTAATGCGTTATGCTTGATGCTGTCTGCCATCACCGCATCCAACTTCTCTAACTTTTTATTGGCAGTAATCGCATCGTTTGCATATTTAATCATGCCGTCTAATGCGTTTCTTGTCTTGAATACATTCTCACCCTTGTTCTTGCCGAGCTGAAGTTTTTCCAAAAGTTCCAAATCACAGCCTGTACTGTATTTTAGGTTGTTAATATGCTCAATTATATTGTTCATACACTGAGCTTGGTATTTAGCCTTACCTCTGAATTTTGCAAGCTTTGTTCCCTCAGGAATCTTTTCCATGTTTTTAAGTTGAGACAGGACATAATCTACTGTTTCAGAGCTTACGTTTTCTTTCCCTAAAGTATTTTCTAACGCATTTTTTACGTTTCTTGTATAAAATTCCTGCTTAAACTTTTCCGGATTTTTAAGCAGATTTCTGTCAAAATCAGGTTCTGCAATCATCTCTTTTAAGCTGTTACCGTAATGCTTAATTAGTTTTGAGTTAACACTTGTTGTTTGACCGCACTTTGCCGCAAGATATAAAGATATCGGCGCAACCGCCATCATGGAAGGGCCCGTCAAACCTTCTCTTCCGAGAACTTCAAAACCTTCCTGCATATTATAATGTCCCGTAACTTCTTTGTCACGCAAAAATCCGGCTATGCTTCGCGGTACAGTCATGCCAAAAAAGTCTTGAATTAAAAACAGTACAAGGAAACCGCCATTTTCAATCCAGTTCATAATACTTCCTGATTTATTCAAAACAGTAGTCGCCCCCGACTTAAAGTTCGGCGACGATGTCTGCACCAATGGCTTATTTTCGGTGTTTGCTTCTTGTAACTTGTTAACGCCAACACCTGCAATATTGTTTGATTGAATTTCCAAAACACGTCCTTATCTAAAATACGACCTATATTAAAATAAAGTATTTGTGCCTCAGAAATTTGACTCTTTGTTACAAGATTGTTACAAAAATAAAAATTAAAATTAAACAAACACCGATTAGCTGTCTTCTTTTAGCATTAATATTGCGGAGTTAATTTCTTCTTTCAAATATTGCAGCTGTTGATTGATATTTTCCGGATTGTATATTGAACCGCTTTCAGTGTAGGCTAAGTATCGTTGGTATACGACAGCTTCACGTCTAAGAGCCGAAATTGTTTTGGTATACCTGTTTACCTCCATAAGCTTTTTGAAAGATTCATAATAACTTTCGGGCTGGCCGTTATATTTTTCGGCTAAATAATCAATATTCATGCTGACTAAGTTGGCTTTTGTGATAAACAACTGTAAATTTTCATTATCCTCTATAGAGTCCATGAGTTTTTCGAGCATGGGAATAATTTCGTTAGCATCCTTGGAATATTGGGATGTTTTATCCTGTTTTTGAATTATATCAACAAAAGCAGGATTATCTTTCGGCACCGGCTTAAGCTCGGCAGGATTATCAAAACCCTCTTGAGACTCAAAAGCCGGCTTGCTGACCTGCGTTTTGGGACCGGAATTTTTATTCTCAATATCCGGCAGAGTTCCTGCGTATCCTTTTCCTTTAAGCTCCTGCTCCAAAGCCTTATTTTTTTTGTTCCAGAAAAAAGCATGCGAAGGTAGTGCTATACTCATTATCAAAAATATTGCTAAAAATCTTTTCATATATCTATTATTAATTTTGTAAGTAAATAAGTCAATGGGGATATAAACTTTAAAAACTATTTCCCCTAAACCATGATATAATCAAGCTATGAAGTTAAAAAGATTAGGGCTTAAAAATTACAGAAATTGCACAAATATAGAGCTTGAATTTCCGACAAAAAAAACGCTTATCATAGGAAAAAATGCTCAGGGTAAAACCAATATTTTGGAAAGCATTTATTTCTTATCCGACCTCAAAAGTCCGAGGACTTCGACTATAAATGATTTAATAAAGTTTGGAGAGCCAAAATTTGAAATTCGGGCGGAAATTCTAAAAAACGATACCGATATTGAACTTGATTACTTTTATACTTCAGAAAAAAAACGAGAACTTAAGATTAATAAGGTGAAAACCACCCCTAAAAATTTCAAACTCGTAGTGAAGACTGTTTTATTTTCGACAAAAGACCTCCTGCTGGTGCGAGGCACTCCGGAAGACAGAAGGAATTGGCTAGACAGAGCAATTTCACAAATTTATCCCGCTTACGACGAGAGAATTTCTAAATATGATAAAATAAGGATTCAGAAAAACAATCTGCTTAAAAATGAAATTATAGATGAAGCACTACTCGATATATATAATGAACAACTCGTAATTACGGGTGCGAATATAATTTATTTAAGAAAAAAATTTCTTAAAGAAATAGAAAAAATTGCCTCACTAAAACATAAACTTATAAGCGAAGAAGAAAATTTTACCCTAAACTACACCTGCCCGAAATCTGAGGTTGAAGAAATTGCCGATTTTTTGAGAGAAGAACTCACAAAAAGACGTCAGGAGGAATTCGGAAGAAGACAGGCATGCGTTGGACCGCACAGAGATGATATAGAGTTGAAGATTAACGGAATTGATGCTACAAAGTTTGCATCTCAAGGTCAACAGAGAACTCTTGTCCTTTCGCTTAAACTTTCAGAACTTGAAATTATTAAAGAAAAAACCGGTTTTTATCCGATACTTCTCTTAGATGACGTACTTGCGGAATTGGATGATTTAAGACAAAATTATCTTTTAAAATCGATAGACAAAAACACTCAAACAATAATAACTTCTGTTGATACACTTTTGTTTGAGCAAGAATTTTTGAAATATGTTACAATATACAATATAGAAAGCGGAGCGATTTCTGCACCTTCCACGCGTGCGGGAGGATAAAATTTTAACGAATAGGAATTCGGGAGCAGCGGCACAATCTTTTGAAAGGAGCAAAATATGATTTTAGTTACAGGCGGAGCCGGATACATAGGAAGTCATTTGGTAATGGCACTACTTGAAAAAGGACAAAATGTTATTGTATTTGACAGCTTGGAGCTTGGACATATAGAAACAATTGAAACACTGCAAAAATACGGAAACCTTAAATTTATAAAAGGAAACCTGAGAAACCTTGATGAGATTAGGGGTGTATTTATGTCAAACAAAGATATTGAAGCTGTTGTTCATTTTGCTGCGTACTCTCAAGTTGCAGAAAGCGTTAAAAATCCTCAGAAATATTATTACAATAATGTTTACGGAACGCTTAACCTTTTGAATGCAATGCTGGAATTCGGTGTTAAGAAAATAGTATTCTCATCTACAGCCGCAACTTATGGCGAACCTGAATACACACCGATAGATGAAAAACACCCGCAAAATCCTATTAATCCGTATGGGAATTCAAAACTTATGGTTGAGAAAATTATGGACGACTATGACAGGGCCTATGGTTTAAAATCCGTAAGACTAAGATATTTTAATGTTGCAGGAGCCGACTCAAAAGCCAGAATAGGCGAGTGGCATGAACCTGAAACACACCTTATCCCTAACGTCCTTAAAGCAACTCCTGACAAGTCTTTTAAAATGTTTGGAGATGATTATAACACTCCTGACGGAACTTGTATTAGAGATTATATAAACGTAGAAGACCTTGCTCAAGCACATGTATTGGCTCTTGAATATCTCAAAAATGGCGGTGAAACAAATTTCTTCAACCTCGGCACAAAAAACGGGAACAGCGTAAAAGAAGTTTTCTCGGTTTGCGAAGATGTAAAAGGTTGCGAAATACCACTTGAGATTTGTCCTCGAAGAGAAGGTGATCCGGCAATTCTTGTTGCTGATAACACAAAAGCAAAAAAAACTCTTGACTGGGAACCTAAGAATGATTTAAGATACAGTGTAGAAACCGCCTATCATTATGAATTTAAGAATAAAGGCTAAAAGGAGTATGTATGAAAGTATCGCCAATCAACAACAACCAAGTAGCAGCAAAAGCTCTGCGTTTAAAAAGAATTAATCCTGAATCAATAAAAAGCTTGGATGCTATAAAAAAAATAGCAGATGAGAATTGTATGGATTTAACAATCACCAGAGGACTTTGTTCTGACATTTCCCAAGAAAAAGAAGTTTATGCAGTGTTATGTTTGAACCAATTGGGCAAAAAACAGGGTGACAAACTGCTTTTAGGGACAAGCTACACTT
The DNA here is from genome assembly GCA_902782905.1 of uncultured bacterium. GTDB lineage: Bacteria > Cyanobacteriota > Vampirovibrionia > Gastranaerophilales > Gastranaerophilaceae > CAG-196. The sequence goes on along the minus strand of CACZPB010000008.1, from coordinate 3,453 downwards.
CTGTGGAAAAACCTGTAGATTCAAAAAAACTTTCAATAAAAATATATAACGCTGCTATGGAGGCAATTGAAAATCTAAACTCAAAGATTAAAGCGCTTGCTTAACACAGAAAACACAATAAAAAACACAAAAATAAAGGTACGTAAAATTGCGTACCTTTATTTTTCAGCTTATTGATTTATATCTAACTTTCAATTTTTTTGAGCGTCGGGAAAGCAATTACATCACGGATTGTCGGAGAATTAGTCAGAAGCATTACAAGCCTGTCTATTCCCATACCCATACCGCCTGTTGGAGCAAGACCGTATTCCAGAGCATTAATATAATCTTCATCAATTGACATAGCTTCTTCATCACCGTTTGCTTTTGCAAGTGCCTGAGCTTCAAATCTGTGTCTTTGGTCGATTGGATCAGTTAATTCTGAAAAAGCGTTTGCGATTTCCCATCCGTTTACACGGGTTTCAAATCTTTCGGTAAGCCTTTCGTTATCTCTGTGAACCTTTGCAAGAGGTGAAATTTCACGAGGATAATCAATAATGTGAACCGGTTGAATTAGTGTCGGCTCAACTTTTTCTTCAAAAACAGCCTCAATAACCTGTCCCCAGTTCATAGCTTCATCAACTTCTACGTGCATTTCACGCGCCTTATCATAAGCTTCTTTTGCAGTAAAGAATTCTCCAAAATCAACGCCTGTCATATCTTTGATTGCGCCAATCATAGTTCTTCTGTCCCAAGGAGGAGTCAAATCTATGATATTTTCACCATATTGAACCTTCATTGTTCCCAAAACTTCTTGTGCTACGTAAGCTACAAGGTTTTCTGTAAGTGACATCATTTCATTATAATCAACGTAAGATTGATAAAGTTCAATCATTGTAAATTCAGGATTGTGGCGGGTATCAATACCTTCGTTTCTGAAACATCTTGAAAGTTCAAAAATTTTATCGTTCAAACCGCCAACCATAAGTCTTTTTAGGTGAAGTTCAGGTGCAATTCTCAGCGTCAAATCCATATCAAGAGCGTTGTGGTGTGTAATAAACGGCCTTGCATTAGCACCTGATGCTTGAGTGTGGAGCATTGGAGTTTCGACTTCAATGAATCCTTTATTGAACAAGTATTCACGAACTTTTTGTATTATAAGACTTCTTTTTCTCAGAGTATCACGGGTTGATTCATTTACAATAAGATCCAAATATCTTTGACGGTATTTTGTTTCCGTATCAGACATTGTGTGATGACTCTTCATCTGTTCCAATTTTTCTTCGCTGATTTGCTTGTTTGGAAGCGGAAGAAGTGATTTTGAAAGCATTTTAAAATCTGTTGCTTTTATAGAAAGTTCTCCTCTTGGAGTTCTTCTTATCGTTCCGGTGAACCCTAAGATATCACCGATATCAACGAGTTTAAGGGTTTTTACCATATCAGGATTCATATTTTCTTTGTGTGAAAAAATTTGTATTTTTCCTGTTGTATCCATAAGGTCAATAAACATGCCGGTATTTCTTATTGCCATAACTCTGCCGGCTACTGAGTATTCATCTTCGGTTTCTTCACCTGCTGGCAAATCTTTATATTTTTCCTGTAAATCCGCTGCGTTAGCGTTCCTGTCAAAAACGTAAGGATACGGATTAATTCCCTTATCTGCAAGCTCGGCAAGTTTTTGAATTCTTGTTTGTCTTATAGCTTCTTTAGCCGAGTTTTGCGTTTTTGCATGTTCTGTCATTGTCATATTTATATCCTCTTTTTCAGATTAATTCTCTTAGAACAATAATAACATAAATATTTTTTGTGATAAAATTTAATTATGAGGATTTTACCACTGGTGAGGAGTGCACAGAATTCTGTGTACAACAATGTAAGAACGACTAAAAACGAATTTACAAAATCACAAAAAGAAGCAAAAATACTGGCTAAAAGGACTGCAAACATTTATGAAACAAACCGTTACGGCAAATATTTGCTTGCAGGAAAATTTAGGAAATTGTTAAAAATTATAACACCCGTAAACCTGCCAATAATAAGCGGTTTAATTGGTCTTGCGACACCTATTCCTTTTGCGGGAGTTGCTTGTGCCACACTCGGAGCAATCGCTGGCTTGGGAATACATTTGCACGATAAATATACACAAAAAAACCATTCCGATAAACTTCATAAAGCTTAATATAACAATTTACAAAAGCGCTCATGTTTGTTATAATGAGCTTGCGAATAGTTTCTGAAAAGAAAGAACGGCTCACCGTTCTTTTTTTTATTAGTGAGGGAGAAAACCTTATGAAACAAGAAATTAACAGACACGAAGTATTGGAAAAAATAACGCCGCTCATTGAAAATACAGCAATGAGATTTGGTTTTATTCCGATAGAGATTGAATTCATAAAAGAGAATCATCGCTGGTTTTTGAGAATATATTTATATTCAAAAGACAAGGACGTTACACTAGATGATTGCGAGAATGTTACAAGAAGCCTCAATGATTTTCTGGATGAACTTATTCCCGTCAAGTATTATCTGGAAGTTTCATCTCCGGGGTTGGAGAGAAAATTTAAATCGAATAAAGAATTTTTAATCTTCAAAGGCAGAAGAATTAGCCTTAAGCTCAGAGAACCTTTGGAAGGAGAAACCGAAAAGATTTTCAAGGGCGAAATTATAGACTGGGACGACAATGAAGGGCTAACATTTTTCCGTTTTGACGACGGAGTAGAGCTCCAAATTTCAAAAGACAATATACAGTCAGCAAAGTTATATATTGATTAGAAAGGAAAATAAAAAATGATTAAAATCGGAACAGCATTATTTGAAGCTTGCGAGGAGCTTGAAAGAGAAAGAGGTATATCAAAAGACGTAATTATTTCTTCTCTTTGTGATGCTCTTGTTGCTGCTTACAAAAAACACATGCACGTAAAAGAAGCTGCTAATATTGAAGCAATTTTTGATGAACAAACAGGAGAAATCGGAGTTTTCTCAACAAAAACTGTTGTTAAGAATGTAGAAGACCCTGATATGGAAATTTCATTGGAAGATGCTCAAGAAATTGATGATGAAGTAGAAATTGATGACGAAGTTAAGATTGAAGTTACACCTGACCAATTTGGAAGAATTGCTGCTCAATCGGCTAAACAAGTTATCACACAAAGAATAAGAGATGCAGAAAGAAATAATATTCTAAACGAATTTTTGGAAAAGAAAGGCACTCTTACAACAGGTATTATACAGAGAGTTGAAAACAGAAACGTTATCGTAAACATTGGTAAAACCGATGCTATAATGCCTCAAAGAGAACAAATTCCGAGAGAATATTATAAACCCGGTAACAGAATCAGAGTATTTGTACTTAACGTTAAGGAAACAAACAGACTTCCTCAAGTTATTGTATCTCACGCTCATCCTGAAATCGTCAGAGAACTTTTTGAACTTGAAGTTCCTGAAATTGAGGACGGAATTGTTGAAATTAAGTCT
>CACZPB010000007.1 GCA_902782905.1 uncultured bacterium | reverse complement strand
TCGGCTTGCCTCTCGCTCGCCGCGGGGCACTGAGCTACAAACGCATTTTACATAAAAAGTATAACACAAAGTTGTAAAGACTGTTTAAAAATGTTAAAATTAGCTTATGGGAAATAAGAAGATTTTGGCAATTTTACCGATAAGCATTGGCGGAAGGTTGACAACAAACAGTATTATTAACGGCTTTAAGCAAAATGGCTGCGAAGTTACTGTTTATGATGAGTTGTTTGACAATAATCTTGAAGAGCTTTTAAAAATGGAGTATGACTATATTACCGGTTATGATTTTTCTCCGCTTGCGATAAAGGTCGAAAAAAATCTAAAAATGCCTTCAATAAATTATTTTTCTGACGATATAAGAAGTAAAACATCAGGTCCTGACTGGGAAAAATATTTACCATATTTAGAGGAAGATGACAATTATACTTTTTATTGGGACAGCAGACTGACGAGTTATGAAACGTTTAAAAATATACACTATCTTCCGCATTTTGTGGATTTCGATATTTACAAAGATTGCGGCATAGTGCCGGAATTCGATGTCATGTTTGCAGGAAGGCTCGATACTGATTATCGCTTGAGTTTTTTTGAAGAATTATTGATAAAACTTCCTGAACTCAAAATAGCGTGGTATGCGATCGGAAAACACTATGAAGATGCAAAAAAACGTGCTAAATATCCTGAAGTGATAGATTTGGCATACCAAGGGTTTATTGATAATGAAGAAGATATGGCAAAAGCTATCAACAATTCAAGAATAGTTTTCAACATGAACTCTCAAGGAATTTCGTCTCTGAATTACAGAACCTTTCAAACTGTTGCTTGCAAACGTCTTATGATAAGTGATTACAGAGACGAGCTTGATCTTTTTGAAGGTAATATGCCTTTCTATGAGGATTTTTCAGATTTGGTATTTAAAATAGAAAGTTACTTGTCAGACAGTTCTGCTTACGAAAAAGTAGTAAATGAGTGTTGGAAAATAGCCAAGATTAATCACAATTCAAAAGACTGTGTAAGATATATTTTATCGGTTATTTCCAAATAAAAAAGCGGCGGGAATTCTATTCCCGCCTTTTTAATCCCTACTAATCACACACACAATATATAACTAAGATTTATCGTCGAGATATCTGTAATCAAGCATACTGCCTTCATATTTATCGGAGCTTTCACCGTAGAATAGAGACATGTTATTAATAACTCTGTTTTTGTCAGCGATTTTTTGTTTTTCTGCTTGAGAATTAATTCCATAAGCGCTAATTTCCTGACTTGTCACTTTCCCATCGTGATTTGTGTCAATATCATTAAAGTGCTCAAGAACTGTTTGTTGAAGAGAGTTTGTCATTCCGTTTGCCGTTCCGAGTGACATGATTTGTTCCCTTGTGAGCCCTTGAGTTGCAATATTATTCATAAGCTTTTGAATTTCATCGGCGGAAATTTTGCCGTCTCTATTAGCATCCACGCTATTAAAGTTGTTTGTGAGGTATGACGCAAATGTCGCACCATACGCAGTATTTGTAATATTCTTATTTGTTAGTGCCGCATTTAAGTTCTCAATGGTTAAACCGTCACTGTATTGACTTGATAGCAGTGAGAAAGAATTTGTGAGTCCTGAGTTGATTCCGCTAAATAGCGAAGAACCGTCTAATCGTTTGCTAGCCATACTATCTCCTTATTTTAAAGGTTTACATTCCAAGTTTAATGATGTTTTTATAAAAGTCAAACCTTCATATGAATGATTTTTGTTACTATATGTTATAATAATAAAAAGAGGAAAAATTAATGTTTAAAAGAAAATGCAAAATAACATTTATAACACACGGTGCGACGGTTCACACGCTGGATGGAATAATATACGATAATGATAAATACCCGAAATTGAATGATTTTGGCGAAGAAGAAATAGAAAAGGTATGTGAATACCTTGAAAAAAGAGCTGTTCATTATGATAAAATTTATACAAGTTCACCTGCAAGGTGTACGCAGTCAGCTCAAGTTATTGCAAAATTGTTCAAAAAGCGTACAACAACAATAGATTTAGCTCCGAGAAAACACGGAGAGTGGAGTGGTCTAACATACGCAGAAATTTATGAAAAGTATGGGACTGATGCTATATCAATGACTCCCAAGGGCGGTGAAAGTTTAGCTGTTTTTAATAAGCGTGTTGCAGGAACTTTATATGATTTGATTCAAGAAAATCAAGGAAGCAGAATTATCGTAGTTACAACTCCTGACGTTGTTCAATCTGCTGTTGCTCAAACACTTGAACTAACTCCTGAAAATCAATTTAAAGTGCTCATAAAAACAGGTTCACTCACCCAGATAAGTTATTTTGAAGATGAATGGTCAAGTATCATTTATTCAGGATATGTGCCGCTTTAATTTAAATCAACGGTTTGGGTACATTTATTCCTCACTTCAATTTGTATTAGTAGCCTAAAATCAGGCTCATATATATTTACCCCCCCACTTTAATTTATAT
>CACZPB010000006.1 GCA_902782905.1 uncultured bacterium | reverse complement strand
TTGGTTAATTTGCTGTCCTTCATATTCACAATTTGATTTTCTTGCGACAAGTGCCAAATACCTTGCCTGTGATGCTGCCATACCCATAAGCGGTATCCTTTCTTAAAGTGAATAAGTGAATAAGTGAGCAAGTGAATAAGTGGTTATAAAATTCTTAAATATTGACTTGCCTGCTTATTACTTATTGCTTCCTTTCTTCTTCTGTTTAACATTCGTGAGTAAGCTATTAGTGAGCACAAGCGAACTTAATGAACCTGTTCACTTAATCACCTATTCACTTAGTCACTTTCTTCTTAATGGAATTGTACTAAAAGTCAATTATACTAATAGAATTATAATATATCTTTACAAAAATTAACATTTAAAAAATAATAAAATCATATATTTGATGTAGAGAAGCTGCAAAAAATCGTACAAATGCAGTAGCAAATTTTTTATGCTAATATCATATCTATGAAAAAGATTGCTCTTGTTAGTCACGGATGTGCAAAAAATTTAGTTGATTCGGAACTTATTTTGGGGATACTTACCCAAAACGGGTATGAAGTTACGCTCAGTGAAGACGAGACAGATGTTGTTATTGTAAACACCTGCTCTTTTATATGTGATGCGGAAAGAGAGTCAATCAGCACAATTTTGGAGCTTATAAACAAAGGTAAAAAAGTTATAGTTACAGGCTGTCTGTCTCAAAAACATCCTGACGAATTAAAACAGGAAATTCCTGAGATTGCGGCTGTCGTCGGAGCAACGGATTTTAACAAAATAGTTGAAGTTATTAAAAATATAGATAACAACTATGTTTGTGAGGTAAATACAAAGCCAAATTACATATACCCCGAAAACGTTGAACGCCAACAAATCACAATGGGCGCAAGCTCTTATATAAAAATTGCTGACGGCTGTAACTACCGCTGCGGCTACTGTGTAATTCCTTACTTAAGGGGAGATTATCACTCAAGAAAAATAGAAGATATCGTTTCGGAAGCTAAAAAACTGGTAAAAAAAGGTGTGACGGAAATTATATTGATTGCTCAAGACACCACCGGTTACGGCATGGATATATATAAAAAACCGATGCTTCCTAAACTTTTAGAAGAATTAAATAAAATAGAAGGCTTAGGCTGGATTAGAATAATGTACGCATATCCGACCACAATGAGTGATGAACTCATTGATACAATTGCAAGATTGGATAAAGTTGTTAAATACGTTGACATTCCGCTTCAGCATTCACACCCTGAGATGCTAAAGCTCATGAACAGGCCGGCTTTTGACTACCGCCCTCTAATAGAAAACATTCGCAAAAGAATTCCGAATGTATCTATAAGAACTACTTTTATTGTGGGCTACCCCGCTGAAACAGAAGAACATTTTGAGCACCTAAAGAACTTTATTAAAGATATGAAATTTGACAGAGTAGGTGTTTTTGAATACTCAAGAGAAAAAGGTACACCTTCTTATGATATAAAACCAAGAGTTCCCAAAAAGATTGCACACAGAAGATATAAAGAGCTTATGGAAATTCAGCAGCAAATATCTTATGAGAGGAACAAAAGCTTTATCGGAAAAACTATCCCTTGCATAATTGAGGCATGCGCAGATAATGGAGAAGTTGTTGCAAGAAGTGAATATGACGCTCCCGAAGTCGATGGAGTTGTCAGCATAAAAACGGATGAAATAGTTACCCCAGGAGATATTGAGCAAGTTAGAATTGTTGGTGCAACAGAATACGACCTTGTTGGCGAAATATAAAATATAATACTCCCAAAAGTGTATTTTATACAATAAAACTATTGATTTTCACCCTTTATGTAGTAATATAGGGCATGTATAGGAACCGTTTAAACCTAAAAAGGAGGAAATTATAAATGGAAACTTATGGAATTGAAAAATGGGGTATTACATCTCCAAGTGAAGTTCACAGAAACTGGACACCTGCTCAACTTACTGAAGCAGCTCTTAGAAGAGGCGAAGGTAAACTTTCTGAAACAGGCGCTTTAGTTGTTACAACAGGCAAATATACAGGTCGTTCTCCTAAGGACAAATTCATTGTTGATACAGAATCTATCCACAATGATATCGCTTGGGGTAA
>CACZPB010000005.1 GCA_902782905.1 uncultured bacterium | reverse complement strand
TTTTTTTTTTTTTTTTTACTTAAAATTTTAACTTTTGTTAACTAAAAATTTTTAGTGGTATAATTTTTATACAATTAAATACGAGGAAACTAAGGGTGAAAGTCCCTGACTGTGCCGCAGCCGTTATAGCCGGAATACTCAGGGGTAAATGGGTGGTAATTACATACCGACATTTGCCGAATTTAATGAATAATGCTTCGATTCAAAGTATTATTGATACTTTTCTGTGCGAAGCATAGAAAGGTTTTTTTATTGTCAAATCCAGTACAGCAAGTTAATAAAATATCATCAGGGTTATGTCCGCACGGATGTGCCCCTGCGGCCTGCCCTATTTGTTCAGGAATGGGCGGCGGCAGTTCCCGAATGGGCGAACGACCTCAAAAAGCAGGCGAGATGTCATACCATCAGTGTGCCATGATTGGCGCAATGATGAAAGCTCGCGCAGCACAGGAAGAAGCTCACGAACAAAATCTATTGAGACACGCAGAAGCTGTCGCAAAATTTGAACAAAATTTGATGAATTTATCACAAAAAATGTCAGAATTTGCTGCTAAAATTTCTCAAGGCTTTCTCTTAAAGCCTGTCGCTTTTGTTATAAATAATCTTGCTATTCCAATAATTAATGCGATAAAAAATATTCCTAATGCTATTCTCTCTATATCTGACAAATTTACGCAAATAAAGCAAAAATTCATAGATATTCAGGATAAATTAAATGCGATTTTCGGTGAAGCAAAAGCTTTTGTCGAAAAAAAAGTTTCCGAACTTGTTTCTAACATAAAGTCTAAATTTGAAATTTTACTAAAAGTGTTCAAACGCAATAACACCAAGGATGATGAAACAAAAATTGACGAAGATAAGAAAATATTTAACCTAAAAACATTTATACAAAAAATATGGAAGAAAAAAGATGATACAGAAGATGAATCAGGATCTTGAGTCCTCAAGACATCAAAAAAATATGACAAAAACTCAGAAGAAAAATGATTCCTATGTAAAAGAGGGAGTTATTGTAAATTCCTACGTCAAAGACCCTTTATTATCCTTAGATGAAACTTATGATTCTCTTGTGATTTCAAAAAATCAGGTGGAGCTGCCAAAAAAACTTGCGCAACAAGAGAATAACAGTATAAATCCCATATACCCTCTCTGTGCTGCTACAGTCGGCGTAATGGGAGTTTTGGGCGGATTTACTTATATGATGAAGCGATTTTCCAAAGGAAAAATGGAGGCAACAAAGGAGTATCTTCTTCCTGGGATTACAAGAAACCACTGTATAAATGACGAAATTCACCAAAGTATTTTCAGTATGATTCAGTCACCTAACAGAAGAACAATTCTTGCATCTTTGGGAGTAATTACGCTTGGCTCTATGGCTTATATGGGAAAAGTCTTTATTGACGGGTTTAAAGAAGTTTGGGTAAAAAAACAGGAGGCTGATATTCAAAAAAATCTTCAAGAAAATTTGATTGCTGTTGAAACACAATCATTTTCAGGAAAACTTCAAATTATTAGAAGCTTATTATCTTCTAAAGCAAAAATGTTTACTGACGAGCTTAATTTTAAAGGAGAGACCCCACCCCGAAATCAAAGATTTCGACCCTCCCTCAAGGGGCGGGTGACTGAAAAGGCGCACGCACAAGAAAACAAAAACTTGTTAATACTTGCAGCTGCTTCTCTGGCTTCAATAGTCGGGCTCGGATATTTCGCAGTGAGAAATATAAGAAAAAGCGACGAGCTTATAAAAAAAGGAATAGAAAATACCAAAAAAGGTATTGAGAACATAGTGGAAGAATTTAACAATAACAAACCCATTGGAACTATAGAAGGAAATAACGGTGAAAAACTTACAGGAAAAGATGCTTACAAATACTTGATAGAAAACATGCTTGAATCAGTTTATGCAACAGAAGAAGAAGTCGATGCTGTCATAAAAAAATTAAATCTATCTGAGACTGAAAAATTGAGTTATAAAAAACATTTAAAAGACAGTATGAATCAGGCAACCGAGAAAGTTAACCCGATGATGGGAGGCTCAGGCAGGAACAAAATCACCTATTTTTCTCACGTAAATGATTACCTCTCATTTTTCTATGATTGGCTTATGAACCCAAAAAATCCGCAGTTTAAGAATTTGTTTTTTGGAATAGCTGGAATTTCTGCCCTCGGTTATGGAGGCAAAGCAGCAGCAGAAGCTGTTAAAGAGGTTCAAGTCAAAAAATATAATGCCGATATTGAACTCAATTTGCAAAAACGTTTGGTTGCTACTGAGCTAAGGAATTTTAAGGCGAAAAAAGATTCTGCAATAGAGCCGTTGTGTGAAGAATTTATGAAACAAAAACGCGAAGGAAAATCTCCTGAAGAATTAAAAGTTATTGCTGATAACATATTATTTGAAGTTAAAAACGGGCCTCCGTTTGTTTATTCATAAAAAAAAGAGCCAAAAAGGCTCTTGGAATTAAGAATAGCTGGAAGTATGAAAAAGATTTAATACTTATATATAACTAAAAACCAAATCAAAAACCTATAAGACAGTCGGCTAATATTTTGGGATTAATTAAATGCGGCTATTAAATTTTAAGAAATATAAAGGTGTCTGTTGCAAACAATATTTGTCTGTGATAGAATTTTCCTGTCAGACTGCTGAAAGACGTTCTTTAATGGAGCAGAAATTAATTCAGTAAGTGACGTGTAGTCGGGGGCAAGTAAAGCTCTGAACGTAAAAGGCGCGTTATTTTATAATCTACGGTCTTTAAGGTCAAAGGTTTTAAACTACCCTCAAATCGAAAGGAAAAACGTATGAACACAGATCCTATAGCAGATATGCTAACAAGAATCAGAAACGCAAACGTAGTTTCACATCCGTCAGTAGAAATGCCATCTTCTAAATTAAAAGTTGCTTTGGCAAAACTTTTGAAATCAGAAGGTTACATTGTTGATTATTCAGAAAATGCTGAAGGAAAATTCAAGACTTTGAAAATCGAATTGAAGTATGACGAAGCTAACAAACCTGTTATTACTCATCTTCAAAGAGTTTCAAAACCGGGTCTTAGAAACTACAGCAAAGCTAAAAACCTGCCTCAAGTAATGGGCGGTATGGGTATAGCAATCGTTTCTACAAGCAAAGGCTTGTTAACTGACCGTAAGGCAAGAAAAGAAAACCTTGGCGGCGAAGTTCTTTGCTACATCTACTAGTCGAGTAACTATATCAAAAGCAGGTCATTGACAGAAAGCCTGCAAGAAAGGAAGTAAAATTATGTCAAGAATCGGTAAAAAACCTATTGATATTCCATCAGGAGTAGAGGTTAAAATAGAAGGAAATACCGTAACTGTAAAAGGTCCTAAAGGTACTGAAGCAGTTACTTTCAGAGATGAAGTTAAGGTATCTCAAAAAGAAAATCAGATTATTGTTGAACAAAATTCTGAAGACAGAAAAGCAAACGCACTTCACGGTTTGTACAGAACTCTTATTTCTAACGCTGTAACAGGTGTTTCTAAAGGGTTCGAAAGAAAATTAGAAATCGTTGGGGTTGGTTATCGTGCAGCTATGGAAGGTAAAAACCTTAATATGGCTCTTGGTTATTCTCACCCTGTAATTGTTGAAGCTCCGGAAGGAATTACTTTTGCAGTTGAAGCTAACACAAAAATTACGGTAAGCGGTTCTAACAAACAAGCTGTTGGTGATATCGCAGCTATCATAAGAGGCAAACGTCCGCCTGAAGTATACAAAGGTAAAGGTGTT
>CACZPB010000004.1 GCA_902782905.1 uncultured bacterium | reverse complement strand
GCTTGCAACTTTAAAATTAATCGGCGATGATAAAAAAGCTCTTTTGATGTTGGACAAAGACTTGGCAGCAAGAACATTTGTTGCACCGGTAATCGGATAAGCATTACATAATTGGTATGACAGTTCAAGATTTATTTGAATTTGATAAACAATTTGATAAAAAAATCATAGGTACAGACGAAGCCGGCAGAGGACCTGCTGCCGGCGGAGTTTTTGCTGCAGCAGTATATTTTCCTGAAATCACAGGCGGATTAATTAAAGATTTAGAGATACTTAATGATTCAAAAAAACTTTCTGCAAAAAAAAGAGAAGCTATTTACGACACTATTTTAGCTAGCACGGTCAACAAAATTGTTTGCATAGAAGTAGACGAAATAGAAAAAATAAATATTCTAAATTCTTCTCTAAAAGCTATGAATATTGCCTGTACTTCCATTATGCAAGAAGATGCACTGACTCTGGTGGATGGGAATAAACTCATAAGAAATTATAATTATCCTCAAAAATTTATAATAAAAGGCGATTCTAAATCTGCCTCTATTGCAGCAGCAAGTATTTTGGCAAAGGTTACACGCGATAGATACATGTTAAAGCTGCATGAAGAATTTCCCATGTATAATTGGGCTAAAAACGCAGGGTATTTGACAAAAGAACACCTAAATGCAATTGATAAATACGGACTGACACAATACCACAGACCTTCTTTTTTAAGAAAACATTTTGGTCTTGTTGAGACAAAACAGCTGAGTTTGCTATAAAAAACATAAACCCTCTTGTTTTTTTGTATTGATTAAATACAATATAAGTGTAAATTTAACACTAGAAACTTAAAACATATAGGGAATAAAATGGCTAAGAATATTAGAAATATCGCAATAATTGCTCACGTAGACCACGGCAAAACAACACTTGTTGACTGCCTTTTAAAACAGAGCACCATATTTAGAGAAGGTCAGCAGGTTCAAGAGCGCGTTCTTGATAGCAATGATTTGGAAAGAGAAAGAGGTATTACCATTCTTTCCAAAAATATTTCGATTGATTACAAAGGCGTAAAAATTAATGTTGTTGATACCCCCGGACACGCAGACTTCGGCGGAGAAGTTGAGCGTGTTTTAGGTATGGTAGACGGTGCGCTTTTAATTGTTGATGCTGCCGAAGGTCCAATGCCTCAGACAAGATTTGTATTATCAAAAGCTTTAGAGCTTGGTATTAAAATAATTGTTGTAATCAATAAAATTGATAAGCCCGCTGCTGATCCTGACGGAGCTTTGGATAAAGTCTTTGACTTGTTCACTGAGCTTACTGACAGAGAAGACTTAATAGATTTTCCATACATTTATGCAAGCAGCCTAAACGGTTTTGCAATCAAGAATCTGGATGATGAAAGAAAAGACATGATACCGCTTTTAGATTGTATTTTGTCAAATATTCAGGAACCTGTCGGAGATGCTTCAAAGCCATTCCAATTTAGAGCAACAACATTGGATTATAACGAATATGTCGGCAGAATTGTTGTCGGAAGAATTGTAAACGGAGTTGTTCATTCCCAAGACCAAGTCGCATGGATTGATTCGGAAGGAAAGGTTACAAAAGGTAAAATTTCTAAACTGTTCGGTTTTAAAGATTTGGGCAGAGTAGAAATTGATAGCGCTGAAGCAGGTGATGTAGTTGGGATTGCCGGTTTTTCTGATATTCAAATAGGTGAAACGCTCTGTGATTCAAACAATATTGAAGCCCTGCCGCTTATTAAAGTAGATGAACCAACGCTTCAGATGAATTTTTCTGTTAATGACAGCCCGTTTGCAGGACAAGAAGGTAAATTTGTAACTTCAAGACAACTTAGGAAAAGACTTTATGACGAGCTTGAAAAAAATGTAAGTTTGAGAGTCGAAGACACTGATTCCACAGACTGCTTCAAAGTTTCAGGCAGGGGCGAATTACACTTAGGCATATTAATCGAAACTATGCGTAGAGAAGGCTATGAATTCCAAGTTTCTAAACCTGAAGTTATTTATAAAACTGTTAACGGTGAACAATATGAACCTTATGAAAACCTTTTGGTAGACGTTCCGGAAGAATATGCAGGTTCTTGTATTGATAGACTTTCAGGCAGAAAAGCAAACATGAATTCTATGAATAATGCCAACGGTAGAACTAGCATGAAATTCTCAATTCCGGCACGAGGTTTGATTGGCTTCCGTTCGGAATTTATAAGAATGACTCGCGGTGAGGGAATTATGTATCACACATTTGATGAATATAAACCTTTTGCCGGCGATATTCCGAAGCAAAGAAGCGGTTCTATTCTTGCTCACGAACAAGGAGAAGCTGTTCCATACGCATTAGCTCAATTTGAAGACAGGGGTGTATTTTTTGTAACGCCTCACACCAAAGTTTACCGCGGAATGATAATCGGTGAAGGCAATAAAGCGCAAGATATTGTTGTTAACATTTGCAAAACAAAGAAATTAACAAACATGAGAAGTGCAACTGCTGATGTAATGGTTACTTTACAAGGTCATAAAGAATTGACGCTGGAAGAATGTCTGGAATATATAGGTGATGATGAACTCGTAGAAGTAACTCCGGAAAATATAAGAATGAGAAAACAAAATCTTGTAAAATTTGGAAGTATATAAGAAAACAGCTTGTGGATTTTAAAAATCGCGTACTCTTTCATCAACTTTGGCTAATATATATTTGAAAAGGACAAGAAAAAGTCAGAAATTACATTCACGAGCATTGGCAGTATCCAAATCATTATTGCCGCACCAAATACAGGCTTAAACAGGAAGCTCAATTGGAAAACGTTTACCTGCGGTGCTGTTTTTGAAATTACACCAAGTATAATGTCTTGTCCGAGTGTCGCAAGCAAAACCGGAGAAGCAATCTGTAGTCCTATGTATAAAACATTCGAAGTTGTTGTAACCAAATATTCTAAATTTATTATCTTTTCTAATGGAATTGTTACCGAATATATTGGAAACAGCTCGAAACTCCTTATAAGCGCGTTTATTAGCCAATAAAACCCGCCAACTTCAATAAAAATCAACAGTCCCAATAGTGTAATAACACGACTCAAAATAGAGGTTTGAGCATTTGTTGAAGGATCCATAACCATAGCCGAAGATAAACCCATTTGTGTATTAATCATATCTCCTCCGGCTTCTATCGCTTGAATAAAAAGTTGAGCAATATATCCAATAATTGCGCCCGCTGCAAAATTTAAGACCAAAAGCAACAGAGGTGAAATTCCCGCAGGAGGCATTGCCGGTTTGAGCATAGGAGTAATCATTACTGTTAAAATGAAAGCGAACGCCAATTTTACAATTCCGGCTATCTCTTTTCTGTTAAAGACAGGAGCAAATCTAATAAACCCTAAAAGCCTTGCAAACACAATAAAACCCGCCGAAAACCAGCGTGCAAATTCAGGAAACATTACAGATATTTGTGAAACTATGTAATCCATTATTCTCCTATAATTGGCGGTTCATCAAGTAAGTACTCATAATAATTTGGGGGACAGTCAATTTGAAAAACATCAAACCCGTCTGCCTCACTTATTTTTGTCTCATCCTCAGTAACATTTACATTGAAAAGAACTATATCTTTTCCGCCCTTTAGTACACTAAAACTCGTATTGCCCTCTTTTAGTGGATGCACAATGAGCGAATTTTTTTCATTCATAACTGTATAAAGAGGAAAAACATCTATAACCGTATTGTCTTCTATTTTTATATCAGACAACTTTTTATTCGCAGAAATGAACCCGTCTTCAAAGGCAAAGCAAGAAGATGTTTGAAATATTAATAGTGTTAACAGTATAGCTAAATTTTTTTTCATTTTTAGTTTGTTACCCTCTCCTGCCTTCGGCACCCTCCTCCAAGGGGGATAAGTTTTATCTGCCTAGCATTTTATTAATTTCAACAAAATTTCCCTTTGGCATCGGAGCCTTTGGCGCAGGAGTATATTTAATTTTTTGTTGCTTATCAATATATGGAACTTTGCCTGCGTTTTTCATAGTCTCGCTTGCAGTCGGAACATTTTTGAATCTATCCTGCATTTCTGCTTCAAAAGGAGTTGTATATCTGTAATAATCCGCAGGAAGCACAAATGCATCATTTTTAGAAATACCGTTGAATGCTAGATTTGTTCCTTCTAAAAATAAATTTGTAAGAAGTTTAATAAATCCCATTCCGCCAATTATAATTACTAAAAATACAGCAAAGATTTTAGGAGCAGCAGCAATTGTTTGCTCTTGAACCTGCGTTACAGCCTGTATGATACCAACAACCAAACCAATCGCCGCCGCCGTAAGCACGCACGGCATGGATATTGACAACATTGTCATAAAACCTTTTGCTAAATATTCTGTTAATAGTTCCATCGTTGTTTGCCTCTTTTTTATAGTTTTATTTTGAGGGAGAGCCGGAGTTCTTATTTAAACTTGTCGGTATATCATCCTCTCCCGACCATATATCTACGTGCGTAGCACTTAGTTATAACTTTGAACAAGCCCCTGTACTATAAGTGCCCAACCGTCTACCGCAATAAATATCAACAGCTTAAACGGCAATGAAATAATTGTCGGTGACAACATGAACATACCTAATGCAAGCAATATATTCGCTACAACAAGGTCTAATACAATAAACGGAACAAATACTATGAAACCAATCTCAAATGCCGTTTTTAACTCGCTCAATATGTAAGCCGGAGCTACTTCCCAAATAGTTATCTCGTCAGGAGATTTTGGAGGAGTTTTATGCTTAAGCTCTACAAAAAATGCCAAATCGTTTTCTCTTGTCTGCTTCAGCATAAATTCTTTGAGCGGCTTTGAACCTGCATCAACCGCCATTATAAGATTCTGATTTTTTTGATACGGAACAGAGCCCATATCATACATTTTTTGAAAAACATTGCCCATTGTGTAAAAAGTTAAAATCATACACAAACCGATTGTTACAATTGCAGGAGGCACTTGTACACCCATTGCCGTTTTCAAAAGCGAAAATACGATTGTAAATCTTAAAAAACACGTCATACAACAAAACACAAACGGTATGAGCGAAAATAACGTCATTACCGTCAAAAGTTGTAAAACAGGGTTCATATTCTGTAATGCTGTATCCATTGATTATCTTTCCTTTATTTTGCTTGCCAAATTTTTTAATACCGATGAATATGGTTTTGATGCAGTAGAGTTTATTGCAATTTCATGCGCGTCATTTGTATTCATCAATACCTGCTCACTATCCTGAATTTCCAATTTAGATATCAAACTCGTTTTATCAACATCTCCTGCAATAAGAAATTTTTCACGCCCTGCCGATACTATATATAGCGTCTTTCTTTGCCCCAAAGACATTGCATCTATAACTTTCAAATACTTAGAGCTCTTTGTTCCGCCAATTGACGTTGCATTCCTAAATACAAGAAGTGCAACAACAATTACGCCAACCATTGCAAGAGTGTATACAATAAAATTTGCCAAATATCCCATTTCTGATTCCTTTTTCCGAAGTAACACAAATACTTCTTAATTACATTTCCACTAAAATCAACCTTGATTTTCATCTACCTCAAAATCGCTGTAGTCAAAATCTTCATCGCCTTGAGTGGCTTCTTCCTGAGGCTGAATTTCTTGAGGTTCAGATGGATTTGGTGCCGAATCATTAACTTTGTTTACCTTAACACCAAACCTATCGTTTATTATCACAAGTTCACCCTCTGCAACGGTTTTGCCGCCAACTTTTAAAGAAACTTTGTTATCATAAACCGAGCATAAATCAACAATCAAGCCTTCTTCTATACTCTTAAGTTCACCTAACGTAACCTTTACCTTATCAAATTCTGCTGACATATCAACTTGTATACTATCCCAAAGGTTTGCATTTTCAACACCTTCCATATCGTTTCCTCCGCCAATATTTTCGTATGATTCTACTATATCTGTATTTGGATTTACTCTAAATTTTTGTACTATATTCTCACACCTGAGTGTCATCTCGGATGAATTACTATTTTCAAAGACAACAATATCTCCGATATCTAATTTTTTTATGTCCGCAACCGGAATTGTTTGCGTCCCCAGAAGTAAATTAACTTCAACAGGAGAAGATGCAAAATCCTCATCAGTAAACCTTTGCACCGTTGTTTCTATATTTTGAGGTGACAGAATATCTTTTGGTACAGAAATAATAAATTTTGCTGCGGAATCAGAAATTTCGCTCTTTACAAAATATGTAAGATGCAAAATCTCGGTATATCTTCTCTGCGGCTCAATAGTAAAATTAGGCGATAAAGTTTCATACAAGAAATCATTAAAAGATGTTATGATTCTTGCCTCTAATTCTGACACCTCTGTTAATTCGAATTTCTTGTTATTTTTCCCCAAAACTTTATCAAGAATCACATTTATAGCATCCTGCGAAATTCTTATATATACATCATTTTTGGAATTAATCTTTACTTTGGTAACAAAAAATGTATCATTCTGGGCAAGTACATTCATATTTGTACTGATTGATGCAAGTTTATACTCAAAACCCTCAAAGAAAAATTCATCACTGCACGCACGCACCGCAGGCGTGAATATCGAATCAAACCATGAATATTGTCTATAGAGTTCGTCGAAAAATACAGAGTTTGTCATACCTAATCCCTACTATATTCCATAAGTATAATAGAGGATTTGTCAACTTTGTACATCAACTGTTTAGAGGAATTCTCCTATGTTTTTAACCTTTTATAAAATTGTTATGATAAGATACAAACTATGGCAACAAATTTTGATTTTTTAAGAACTACTGACAGATTTTTATTTGAAATAATTAGAGATGCCGAAAAGTTATATCGTGATGAATACTTTGAGCAATGCATGACTCAAACCAGAAGATTTGGAGAAAATGTTTGCAAAAACGTCTTAGGTGCAAGAAGAACAACTGAAGTAACTTTTGACGCAATGCTTGCAACTCTAAAAGATTGCACACTCGGGAGTTCTGAAGAAGCAAAAGAATTCGTTGATGATTTATATTTTCTTAAAAAACACGGTAACGAAGCAACTCACTCAATGACAGTTAAACAAGACGGAATGGAAGCACTGGAATGCCTTAAACGAGCCTTTGAAATCGCCGTAAATTATTATGTGTACACCCTCGGTGGTTCTCGCGATGTACTAAAACAACAATATGACACCGAGCTTATGATTACAGGCAAAAAGTCTAAAAAAACTCTTGCCGAAAAATACAGCAAAGAAAAAGCTAAATCTTCTAAAAAAACAAAAAAAAGCAATAACAAATCTCTAAAACAATACTGCTCAGTAAAATCTGCATCCAAACCAAAACGCCCATATTTTTGGTATTTTGTCACAATATCCGCATTTATTTCTTTCATAATACTGTTAGTTATTTCTATTTTATAAACTTTTGCAACAGAATATGTATTTTGGTGAATAAGATTGGGAAAGGAGATAATACTTGTTCCTTTTGGGCAAAAGCGGATTGTCGGCAGAGTGCGAAGGCTTTTTGCGTTAAGTGCGAATAGCACTGAATGCAAAAACTGTAGACACGTTTAATGCCGTCAACCAAGCAGGAACCGAAAACCTTTCAACCGAAGTCGGCTCGCATTCCATAGAACTACAAGATTGTTTTGTAAATTCCAAGCGAGCCTCGAAGTAATAATTACAAGAGGGTTGATATAAGTTATAAAATGACAAAGGTTTAAAGTGGCGCGCGGGGGAAATTTTCCCCGCGCGCCCTATCAGACCTTGAACATATTAAAACTTATACCAATCCGCCAGTAGCAGACACGAATGAGGCTCGCCAGTAGTCATAATCCAATCTTGTAGTTCTATGGAATGCGAGCCGACAATGTATGAAAAGTCTTTTTGCTTCTTTTTCTTCAGAAAAAGAAGATACTATCGTTCTGGTTTTTATACACCAAAATACATATTCTGTTACATAAAAACTTCATCAATTTGTTACATTTCTTAACAAAGCTCTAAAAACATGGCAATTATTGGATTAAACATGACTTTATATATATAAGGTTAGTTATAAATTATAAGGTTAGATGATTAAAATGGGACTTCCGGCAATTAATTCACTTGCGAATATGGAATATATGCTCTACGGTGGGGCATCTAATCTTAATGGCAATTGTCCGAGTTTTTCAAACGGATATATGGCAACAAATTATGCTAACTATAATCCTGCATTTATGGGTGGTTATGGATATGGATACAACCCTGCAATGAGTGGATATTCTGTTCCTTCCTCAGTTTTCACTAATCCTCAAACAGCAGCAGCTGCTGGTGCTGCTACAGCAGGTTTGGGTGCAGCAGCAGGAAGTGCAGCGGCAGGCATTTCTCAACAAGATTTGAATGTTCTTGCCGATTATGCAACCAAAATTAACGAAGGCGGAGAAACTTTCGGCGGTGCATTAATGGGCGGTTTAACATTTGCAGCATTTGAGAATCCGCAAAACGTTAAACATCCTTGGAATGCTATTCAAGGAATGAAAAATGCAAACAAAATTTTTGATTTGAAAAATGCAAATATTAAAGCTCTTTGGGAAGGAAAAGAAACAAGAGAACTTATGCAAGATGCATATTCTCAAGCTCAAGCAGCATCCAGAAGATTGTTGGATAAAAAAGGCTGGTTCTCACAAATGTTTGCAAGGAATTTAACTCCGGCTGATAAAACATATGTTGAAGGTTTGTTAAAAGATTTGCGTTATGCTATGGAAAACAACAAGACAAAAGACATTGCTGAAATTACTAAAAAACTCGAAGCTGCAAGAGGGATTGACGGACGCATAATGACACCAATTAATGCCATAACAGGCAAAACAAACTTTAGTGCAGAACAA
Source organism: uncultured bacterium (assembly GCA_902782905.1). Classification (GTDB taxonomy): domain Bacteria; phylum Cyanobacteriota; class Vampirovibrionia; order Gastranaerophilales; family Gastranaerophilaceae; genus CAG-196. The sequence goes on along the minus strand of CACZPB010000004.1, from coordinate 10,461 downwards.
AGAGTTCTAAATGCAGAAAAAGCAGGAAAATTTGCAGAAGGCACAAAAGCTCTTTCCCTTGGTACTAAGTTTTTAAAAGAAGCAAAAGGTTGGTTCTTCTTTGAAGCCCTAATTGAAGGTGCAACAAAGGTTCTTCCAACATATATGGAAGGCGGAACAGATGCAGGTAACAAGCAGCTGGTTCAATCAGGAGCAAAGGCAGCAGCTTCAGCAGCAGGTTGGTCATTAGGACGTTTGGCAGGCGGAGCACTTGGCGCTAAAGCAGGTGCCGCAATCGGAACTTGCTTCGGTCCTGGAGTTGGTACAGCAATCGGTGCAGTAATCGGTTTCGCAGGCGGATGTGTCGGTTCTTGGCTTGCTAACAAAGGCCTCAAGGCAATTATGGGCAAGGATGAATCTGAACAACTTGCAGAAGCTAAAATGAAACAAACTCAAGAAGGTCAAACTCAACTTCTTCAACTAGCTTATCAAAAAGCACTCACAGGCGAAGCTCCTAAAGAAGTTGTTGACTCTTTAAACAACGTAATGAGACAAGTAGCATAAAATACAAAAATCATAAATACCTTATTAATTAACCTACCCTTTGTGTCCGCAAAGGGTTTTTATTTGTATACTACTTTATTGGTCTCAATACCGAAATAACCGCGTGGTTCAAATCCAAATATTTTTTTGCGGCATCCATCAAATCTTCTGCCGTCAAACTTTCACATATTGGCAAATAGTCCTCTGCAAGCGCTAAATCGTCACAGACAGTCATATAATAACCGATAGTTTCTCCTATATCAGAAACAGTTTCTACATCTGTTGCAAATCTGGATTTCAATTTTTTACGGGCTTTATTTAGTTCTCGCTCTGTTATATTGTCTTTTAGTTTTTCTATTTCTTCTTTTACAAGTTCAATCGCTTTTTCTTTGTATTCAGGATTGAAGTTTGCCTGAACAAAGAAATTCGCGCCATCACGGAAAGTATAGCACTCAGAGTCTATCATATTAAAAATCTGTTCATCAATATTTTCAACAAGGTTTTGATAAAGTCTTGAACTTGTTCCTTCGCCCAAGATTATTGCAAGCATCTCAAGAGCTATAATATTTTTCAAATCCTTTGCTAATGCGCCTAAAAAACCAAACATCATAAATGATGAATTTATATTAGCCTCATTTTCTACATATACTTGGCTTTGAACCGGTTCATCTGGCTTGATATCGCGAATCGGCGGTTCAGGTCGTTCACCCCAGTTAAATTCTTTAACAACTTTTGCCAAAACCTTCTCAGAATCAAAATCACCAACAATAATAGTCGTTACATTCTTCGGTGAATAATATTTTCTGTAATAATCCATTATTTCCGCCTGAGATACTTGCGAAATAATCTCCGGAGTACCGATTACATCTCGTTTATAAGGATGAGAAGTGTACATAGCATGGTTTGTAGCGTTATAAACCTTTGTCCAAGGCTGATCCTTGCGCATTCTTATTTCTTCAATAACTACGTGTCTCTCGCGCTTGTCAGTAACAGTTTTATCGTTGATATCGAAAGGTGCGCCCATTTCATAGTCAGGAACTACAGGATCTGTCATCATATCTGCATGAAGCTCAATTGCAAGATTAAAATTCTCATCGTTTTCGCCTTTTGGAAGTGTTACATAATAAAAAGTGTAATCCTTCCAAGTTGCAGCATTAACAATAGCTCCGCGAGCCTCAAGAATATGGTCAAACTCTCCTGCCTTATGCTTGTGAGTACCCTTAAACATCAAGTGTTCAAGAAAATGTGAAATACCGTTATTTTTGTCATTCTCATTGATTGAACCCGTTTTAACCCAAGAAGATACATTTACCATTCCGCCTTCTTTATGCGCTAAAACAATCTTGTGCCCATTTTCCTGCTCATAAATTTCAATCTCTTTTGTTAAAAACGGATATTTCACTAAAGTTTTTTTCATAAACACCTCTCAAAACTATTATAAAACAAAAGCGTTTTGTTTGATGTTCTTTTTTACAAAAAAGAACCAAAAAATTTCTCACACATGGTCGGCTCGCATTTCATGGGACTACAAGATTATTTTGAAACTACAAGCGAGCCTCATTGGCGAGGAGCACAGGTTGGTTGATTAAGTTTTAAGATGTTTATACTAAAGAACGGTATGCGGGGCAATTACCCCGCATACCTGTTAACAACTGTATTTTTGTCGGGTTAAAACCAAACCTATTAGCTATTTACACCTTTACCCCTTTATAAACCAAATTGCCTGTTTGGGACTTGCGTTGGTTCTGTATCAGTTTCTGAAGACACTTCACCTCTTACATTATTTACTGCAAGACGAGCAATTTTCTCCAATGTCGCCATACTGTTACTCCAATTTTGACCGACAAAACCTCCGGCCAACCTTATAAATTCTTCTCCTACACGTTTGTTGTTATCATCTAAGTTCATGCCAAGTTTAGCACTTTGGTCATTTATAAAATTAAGCAATTCATTCTCGTCAATAATCCCGTCTGCTGCACCGCCAACATTTTCACCATCATATTGTTCCCATGCTGTATCACTTTGTTCTGTCGGGACTTGGGTTGCTTCATCGCCTGTTTCAGCAGCAACTTGACCTCTTACATTATTTACAGCTTGGCGTGCCATATTTTCTAATATTTGATAAGCGTTTTCCCACCTTTGACCAATCAAGCTGCCTGCTAATCTTTTGAACTCTGCACCAACACGCTGATTAGTGTCACCAATATTAGTTCCTAATTCATTACTTTTTTCATTAATATAATTATTAAGCTCAACTTCTTCTATAAGTCCGTCATTATTACCACCGACACTTTCACCATCGTATTTAGACCATATTGACGTATTATTTGTTTGTTCTTCCGGTTGTTGTTGAACCACTTGACCTTTTGGATATTCGCCAGTCGCTGTATGTCCTGCTGCATTAACTTGTCCGCTCATAAAATATACTCCTTTTAAATAACGTTGTTTTATATGTTTTACGGCAGGTTTTTAAAAAACTTTAGGAGTAAAAGATATAATTTCTCTATTCTATTCTATTCTATTCTATTCTATTAGGCATTATCACTGAGTTTCAGATTTTTGTAAAGATTTTTTGTTTTTTGTTACAATATTAAGTTTTGTTAACATATTGTATTTTTAACAAAACAAAAGAGCTGCATTGCTTGCAGCTCTTTTGTTTGTATTCTGTTTTGTTCAACCTATTTTCTCAAAAAGTCAGGTATTTGAATTTCTGAAAAATCTGACATTGTAGGAGCTTTTGGTTGTTGAGTATTGTTAAATGCACCTGAGAAGAACTCTGCTGCACTAATTGAACGATTTTCTACCTTTTGTTCAATAGGCATTTGTGATTTGAGTTCAAATCCTGTTGCAATTACAGTAATTTGAATTTCACCTTGAATATTATCATCAACTACAGCACCAATAATAACTCTTGCATCATCTAAAACTGCATCATTGATAATATTTGTAGCATCAGTAACTTCGTGAAGTGTCATATCAGGACCGCCTGTAATATTAACAATAACACCTGAAGCACCATTGATTGAAGTTTCAAGTAGTTGTGAATTGATAGCAATTTTAGCAGCTTCAATAGCTCTGCCTTCGCCTGTACCGCGGCCAATACCCATAAGAGCTGAACCGGATGCAGCCATTACAGATTTAACGTCTGCAAAGTCTACGTTGATAAGTCCCGGGATTGTGATGATATCTGATATACCTTGAACACCTCTTAAAAGAACTTCATCAACAACGATGAATGATTCTTGAAGAGAAACGCGTCTGTCAACAACATCAAGAAGTTTATCGTTAGGAATAACAATAAGAGCGTCAACAGATTCTCTAAGTTTTTCCAAACCTTGTAATGCTTGATTTTGTCTTCTCTTACCTTCAAAAGAGAACGGCTTTGTAACAACGCCAATTGTAAGAATACCCAAATCCTTAGCAATCTTAGCAACTATAGGAGCAGCACCAGTACCTGTTCCACCGCCCATACCTGCTGTTACGAATACCATATCTGCGCCTTCAATAGCTGCAGTAATCTCTTGTTGTGCTTCTTCAGCAGCCTTTTCACCAACTTGAGGCTCACCGCCTGCACCAAGACCGTTTGTTAATTTAGCACCCAATTGTATTCTGTTTTTGCAAGTTGAAGTGTTTAAAATCTGTAAATCTGTGTTCATCAACCAGAATTCAACGCCTGTAAGACCGTTTTTAATCATTCGGTTAACAGCATTTCCACCGCCGCCGCCAACACCGATAACTTTGATTTTAGCAGGGTTTGCACCGCTTGGTGCAGGTTGAGTATAATTATCTGATGATTGAATGCTTGTTGTTTGATAGCTTGATGTCTCAGCATCTTTTCTTCCAAAAATATCAGGTCCTAAATTGTCCACGATTATTCCTCTTTTTTTACTTTTTCTATACTAATATCACTATACTAACATACTATTGAAAAGAAATTCAAATGTAAAGTTTTGGCAGGTCAAAATTTACATGAATTTACATGCCTTTTCAAAAAATTTATTTACATGCAGGGTCTTCTTTATCAGTCAACCCATCATAATTATTGTCAATTCCATCCGTACAAGAACCAATAGAATCCCATCCCTCTGCCCTTGGTGTATGTTTTAACCATTTTTCAGGAATTCTGTCCCACTCATATAAGAAAAATGTTTTATAGAACCTTGCAGCTTGAGAATTCTTTAATACTATCATATTCTCATCATTTTTATTCTCTCCGCTGTTTGATAAGTTCATTGAACCTATTACTACATATTCATCATCAACTATGATTGATTTTGAGTGCATTTTCCCTGCCCAATTTTCTGCTTTTACAGAAATACCCGCAGCTCTCAGCTCCTTAATTTTTGAATGAGTATTTGACGCATTTAGTGCATCAAGTATAATTTTAACTTCAACACCACGGTTTTTGGCATTTATAAGCTCTTTTGTCACTCTTTTTTCTGTTATAACAAATGAAGGAATGTAAATATAACTTTTTGCTCCCTTTATAATAGGTAAAACCACGTTAGTGACAGCTTTATCCTGTGGTGAAAAATAGACTGCACAATTTTCAAACCGTTTGTTCGGCACAGAAATTTTTGAATTGTGGAACTTACCTCCATACATTTGGTTAAATTCATTTGTATAAATCCTCGCTGCTTCTTTAGAATTTATTACCAGAATTGCATTCGTATTATATCCGGACATATCCGTGTGTGAAAGATTGGCAGAACCAGTTATAACCGTTTTTCCGTCAAAAACATAAAATTTGTTATGCATAGTGTTTCCGGCTTCTTTCGATGAAATATCGCTTACACTGTTAGAAACAAGTTTTACAAAAATATCAGTATCAGGATAGATATTTTTACCCTTAGAATCTCTATCATATACGGCTCTAATGTTTACACCTCTGTTTTGCGCAGATTTTAAAGCTTTTTCAATTGCCGGAGTCGAAGAATAACCGTATATTGCCATATCTATTGTTGTCATTGATTTATTTATATTGGATAAAATCTCTTTACAAACATTTGAAGAACAATTTCTGTCCGGAATCAATTTTGAAGATGAATCAGATAGTATTATTTTGATACTGCCTAAATCTATCGACATATTAGGTTTTATAATATTTTTACCAAAATCGATATTTTTAATGAATTTTGCCGCAGGCTGAGAAAATTTTACATGACTTTTTCTTACTATAACAAAGTTTTTGACCTTGTACCTGTTTTCTTTTGAAATTGGATAAAATTTATCACTATCCAAATCCAAAATCACAAACTTGCCCTTTCTTATCGAATTTAATTGTTTTTCAAACGCAATACGGTTTTGAGGCTTATCGTTTTTGAAACAAAAAGCTGAATTTTCAAACTTTTTTGCATAACTGAATTTGTAATATATTAAATCATTTTGCAAAATTTTTATTTCTCGGTTTTGTAAAATATTTTTTGTCCAATATTTCCCCAGATTGCCTAAAACAAAAGCTTCATCTTCGGTTATTTCAAGCTTTTGTGAGAGTTCTGAATTATGTTCTGTATAATCAGAGTCAAATGTTTCATAACCATTTAATTTAAAGTTTTTTCCGCTGCTGAGAGAAATCTCTACGGGTGAAATAATTACGTTTGCAACACAACCGCCTATGTTATATCTGAATAGAGATATAACTGCAAACACGCAAAATGCCACAATCAAAAATATTATACAAATTTTCTTGTTCAAATTCATATTATCTTGAAATAGATTTTGTAATAATGATATAGAGATTTACAACCAAAAAGCCCAAAAACATTCCGGCTATAACATCTGAGAGGAAGTGAGCTCCAAGCCACATTCTTGAAAGCCCAACCAAAAAAATCCAAACACTAAACAAAGTTACAAGGAAATATCTCCAGAAACTTTCGTGTACATAACGCAAAACCAAATAAATTAAAATTCCGTAAAAACACATTGTAACTGAGCTATGACCTGACGGAAAGCTAAAGCCGGAACATACATTTTCCGGTCTTGGTCTGCAAACAAAATCCTTGAGAACTCCTTTTAAGAAATATGTCAACCAAACAGCACCAACTAGAAGTGCCGATTTCATATAGTGCTTGTGTGATACAAGAACGCAAACTGCTGTGAGTTGCGGCCAAAACATGTGATTGGCAAGTCCGAATTCACTTATAAAAACCGGAATATAGGAAGGATATGGCGAAAGCGCAAGCCTTATTGAATGCAATATATTTTCGTCAACTGCTCTCATGTTTGGCATATATAACACAAGCAATGTCAATAATGCCAATACTACAATTGAACATATCACATAATTCCAATTTAAAGCTATTCCCGATTCCTGATTTTTCATACCTAAACAATTCCTCTAATCTTTTCATAAACCGAGACAAATAGCGGAGTAAGCTCGCTTATACATACCGCAAAGAAAAACAGTGCCGCAAATGCTGCAATGAATTTTTGCATATCAGAAAACATAAATACTTTATTTTTTCTAAAATCTTCTATTCCTTTATATTCTTCCGTGAATGGTTTTACAGGAAGTTGTTCCTCAATTTTTTCTATTACGTTTGCATATTTAACCTTAATCAAGGTATTATACGAATCAACGTTCATCCACCACAGAGACGCAGCCGCAACGCCAAATATCGCAAAAATCAGAGTTGCTGAAATTCTATGTAAGAAAACAACATTTCCGGTAAAAATCAAAGCGAAAATCAACGCAATTACTGCTACCATATAAAATTTGTTAGTTTTAAAATTTCTGTCAATAAAGTTTTCTTTTTGTTCGCAATATTGCTTATATTCATTGAAAATCAATTCATCTTTATCCATTTTCTATCCTCCCCTTTTTGCTTTGACTTCATTCATTAATTCTTCAAACTCCTTTTCATCCAGAGTTTCTTTTTCAAGAAGTTGTTTAGCAATAAACTCAAGCATGTCTCGGTTATCATTTAACAAATTTTTTGCATATTCATACTGTGCATCAATTATTTTCTTAACTTCTTTATCTATATCAGCCGCTATTTCTTCCGAAAAATCTCTGGTATTACCAAAGTTTCTGCCCATAAACACATGCTCCTGATCTTTTCCGTAAGCCATGTTGCCCATTTTTTCACTCATACCGTATGTTGTAACCATACTTCTGGCAAGAGCTGAAACTTTTTCTAAATCGTTTGATGCACCGGTAGTAATGTTATCCTTGCCATATATAAGTTCTTCGGCAACACGACCGCCCAAAATCATGGTTATTCTGTCTAATAACTGATTTTTTCTCATTGTTAAATGATCTTTTTCAGGCAAAGTGAGTGTTATACCCAAAGCCATACCTCTGGGAATAATAGAAACTTTGTGCAAAGGATCAGAATTTTTTAATAGCTTAGCGAGCAGTGCATGTCCGACTTCGTGATAAGCTGTATTTTCTTTTTCTTCTTCTGATATAATTCTGCTCTTTTTTTCGGGACCTGCCATAACCTTATCTATAGCTTCCTCTAAATCCGGCATCTCTATTTCTGATTTATCATGTCTTGCTGCCAACAAAGCTGCTTCATTCAAAAGATTTGACAAATCAGCACCCGTAAATCCAGGGGTACGTTTTGCTAGAGTTTTTAAATCCACATCTTTTGACAGGGGCTTGTTTTTAGCGTGAACATTCAATATCTGTTCTCTTCCTAAAACATCAGGTTTATTAATAACTATTTGTCTGTCAAATCTTCCCGGACGCAAAAGTGCATTATCCAAAATGTCAGGTCTGTTTGTTGCTGCCAAAATTATAATATTTGTATTTTCATCAAACCCATCCATTTCAACAAGCAATTGGTTAAGAGTTTGTTCTCTCTCATCATGACCACCGCCAAGACCGGCTCCTCTTTGACGACCAACTGCATCAATTTCATCTATAAACACAATACAAGGCTGGTGTTTCTTTGCTTGTTCAAAAAGATCTCGAACACGCGATGCACCAACACCAACAAACATTTCCACAAAATCAGAACCGCTTATGGAGAAAAACGGTACTCCGGCCTCGCCTGCAACTGCCTTTGCCATAAGTGTTTTACCTGTACCGGGAGCACCTACAAGGAGTACACCTTTGGGTATTTTCGCTCCGAGTTTAACATATTTATCACTATGTTTTAGGAAATCGACAATTTCTTCAAGCTCTTTTCTTTCTTCATCAATACCTGCAACATCATCAAATGTTGTTTTAACCTTGCTATCCATGAGCATCTTTGCTCTGCTCTTGCCAAATGACATAGCCTGAGCACCACCTGCTTGAATAGATTTTATAATTAGTAAGAAAAATCCTAAAACAAGCAGTATTGTTATAAAAGATGAACCTAAACCAAATGCCGAACCTGAATCAGATTTTTTTGCACTAACTTCAATTCCCTTATCTTCAAGCTTGTTAAGCACATCTGAATTTTCCGGAAGAACAACCTTATATTGAATTTTTGGCGCCTTTACTTCTCCAAACATAGGATTATTAACCGTTTTATCAGCTTCAGGCTGCTTTATTGGAAGTGCAATAAGAATGTCTTTTCCCAATTCAACACTTTTTATTTCACCGCTGTCAACTTTTTGTATAAAGTTTGTATAAGAAAGTTCCTCAGTACTTGAAGTTGGACCGGTAAAAAGCATTGAGATAAATGCCAAAACCATAATGCCTAAAATCACGTACATTCCGACTGATTGATTTTTGTTCATAATTCTCCCTCTTTATTTTGGTTTAATTATACCAAAAATATTGAATTAGCAAAACTGGTTTATCAGTTAATTAGCTCAAAAAATCTATAATTTTTTCAAATTTCATACTTCTTGAAGCCTTTAAAAACAAAATATTTTCTTTATTTGCGTTACGTTTAATAAAATCTGCAGCTTCCTCAAGAGTTTTGAAATGGGCTTTTTCACAATTTGTAATTTCTTTTGTAATATTTTCGGAAAGAATACCAACTGAGAAAATTTGTGCGTTTTTATTTAAATTTTTCTTTGAATTTATATATTCTCCAAGCTCTTTGTGATATTGAATTTCTCTCTCACCAAGCTCGCCCATATCTCCTAAGACTATTGTGTAGTTTTTGTAGTGTTCAAAAATTGTATCAATAAACACTCTCATAGACTCCGGATTAGCATTGTAGCTGTCATTTATGATTTCAAACCCGCCTGCATTAATGCTTTCCCATCGTTTTTCGATAGGGTGATATTTTTTTAAACCAATTTGTATCTCATTTACCCCCATACCAAGTCTTAAACCTGCATTAATTGCAGCTAAAGCGTTTTCTATGTTATAATCTCCGCCAACATTGAGTTCGTAAGTATTTTCGAGGTATCTAAATTTAGAATAATTTGCGGATTTTTCCAAAATTTCTACATCAGAAATAGAATAATATATTTTTTCTCCATTAAAATCTACGGTTTTTTTGATTAATTCATCATCGTGTGCAATAAAATATTTTCCGCGCTGATATTTTACAATTTCACATTTTGCTCTGGCAATATTTTCCCTTGAGCCGAGCCTTCCAATATGCGCAGTTCCTACATTAGAAATTATTGTAATATCGGGCTCAGAATATTTTGAAAGAAGCTCAATTTCACCTAAACCGCGCATTCCCATCTCAAGAATTAAAATCTGGGTATCATCAGGCATCTCAAATATTGTTTGACAAAAACCTATTTCATTATTGTGATTGAGAGGAGTTTTAAAAGTCCTGAATTTTTCTGATAAAACAGATGAGACAAGCTCTTTTGTAGTAGTTTTTCCTGAACTTCCGGTTATAGCAACAACTGTCGGATTAATTTGATTTCTTCTGTAATTAGCAAGCTGAAGATAAGCTGTGAGGGCATTTGGGACTTTTAAGAGAATGGGCTTTTCTTGTAATACCGCCCCCTCGCCTTTTAAGAGAGGGGCTAGGGGTGAGGTCTCAGTGCAAAAAGCACCAACAGCCCCTTTTTCTATAGCTTGATTTATAAATT
>CACZPB010000003.1 GCA_902782905.1 uncultured bacterium | reverse complement strand
TTGTTTCAATACCGACAGGACCACCATCATATTTTTCTATGATAAGGTTCAAAAGTGCTCTATCTGTATTATCCAGTCCAAATTTGTCAATTTTTAAAATATCCAAAGACTCGTTTGCAACTTTTTCGTCAATTATTCCGTCATATTTTACTATTGCAAAGTCTGCGACTCTTTTTATAAGCCTGTTTGCAATTCTTGGAGTGCCGCGAGAACGCATTGCAATAGCATTAGCTCCTTCTTCGGTTATATTTATCGCCAAAATTTTTGCTGTTCTTTTCACAACTTGAGCCAATTCTTCGACAGTATAAAATTCTAGCCTGTGTATCATTCCAAAGCGGTCTCTCAGAGGGCTTGAAAGCTCACCGGCTTTGGTTGTCGCACCAATTAGAGTAAACTTTGGCAGCGGAACTCTTAGAGTTTTTGCCGTTTGAGTTTTACCTGTTGTCATATCTAAGGTAAAATCCTCCATCGCCGGATACAAAATTTCTTCCGCAACCTTATTCAAACGGTGGATTTCATCTATAAAAAGAATTTCACCACCTTTAAGTGACATTAAAATACCTATTATATCACGGGGTCTTTCAAGCGCCGGTGCAGAAGTAATTTTAATTTCTACTCCCATTTGAGATGCTATAACACCTGCAATTGTTGTCTTGCCGAGTCCAGGAGGCCCGTAAAACAGCATGTGATCAAGCGGCTTTTCCCTAAGCTTTGCAGCTTCAAGAGTAATCTTTAAACTTTCCTTTAGTGCACTCTGACCTATGTAGCTGTCAAAGTCCTTAGGTCTGATACTATTCTCAAAAGTATTGTCGTATTCTATTGTCTCAGGTTTAACAATAGGGTTCTTTTTCCCCAGTGTTTTAACCCCGCTCCCGTCATCTGAAATTATTGCCATAAAGAAATTATAGCACAAATTTAAGCAGATAGACCAATTCTTAACAAATCTTGTTTGTACTATTCCCTTTTATAAAGTCTTTCAAGCTGTTCATTGTTGTTTCTAGTACCCAATCTATGTATTCGACTGTATTATAAGCAATATGGGGAGTTATTATAACATTAGGCATTTTTAGAAGGTTTTCAGTAATTTTATTATTGAGCTTTGTACTCATAGTTTCATTACCGAGTTCTTGTGTTCTTCCTGTTGTATAATCACTTTCCAATATATCAAGAGCAGCACCTTTTACTTTTTTCTTTTTTAAATTCTCATAAAGTGCTTCTAAATCAATAAGCTCAACGCTTGAGGTATTTATTATGTAAATTCTTTGTTTCATTCGCTCAAACTCTTCTTTACCTAATATTTGATAAGCATCAGTTGTAAACGGCATATGTAAAAATATGATATCGGCTTTTCTAAGGAGTAAATCAAACGGCACTACATTACAAAACTTGTCGAAATTCGGCTCATCTTTATACGAAGAAACATAAACCTTCATATCAAAAAAATCTGCTATTCTAGCAAGCTCCTTCCCTACTTTTCCACAGCCTATAACACCGATACTTTTTTTATCCAAAAGTTCGCCTTCGTATTTTTTAGGCTCAACTTTATTTTCTTTTATATCAAAAAGTGCAGGTTTTATATTCCTAGTAAGCATTAGAATTAGTCCCAAAGCGTACTCGGCAACGGCTTTTTCTCCGTACTGTTCAGTGTTAATAACGGTAATTCTGTTTTTAGTACAATAATTTAAGTCAATATGGCTAAATCCATGCGAGCGTGTAATTATGACCCTCAAATTTTTGAATTTTGAAAGAATTTTTTCATTGAGAATAGACGAGCGGTAAACAGAAATCGCATAAGTTTCATTGAACTCAGAATCACTAAGCTTTGTTTTCTCACTCAAAGCTTCTTCTCGAAAGGTTATATCAAAATCGCAGTAACTGTTTTTTTCAAAAAATGGCTTTTCAGATTCTCTAAAATCAAAGAACAAAATTTTCATGTAAAAATACTCCTAAAAGATTTATCATTTAGAAGTATTTAAAAATAAGATGCAAATGTCTATTCAACAACAGTATAATAAGATTTTTCTATGTTTAGGCATAGTTACCAAATTTCATAAGAGAACAGCAATCCATAAAATTAGAGAGCAAATTTCCTCGAATTGTCATTTCTGCCCTATTAATAGAATGGTTGGTTTGCGAAATCTGATATTCAAAATCATGTACTTTTGAACGTTGAAAACTATTTAATCTATCTTTCTCACCAACTTTTATACCAATAGATGCTAAATAATTTCCAAGGTTTGTTTTAATCTCCTCTGCCGTTTTTTTGTATGATGTGATTGCTGTTTCAAGTACAGAGTTTTCCTCTTCACGTTTTTCCATAAAATTTTTAGTCTGTTCAGCAAAACTAAAAGTCAAAAGAGGTTTATTCAAGTCAACTCGCTGCCCATTTTCATCAATATAAAAGAAACCTTTTGAGTCTTTTTGAGCAGTAAGATATTGACCGTTTTGCCAATATTTTGGAGCATTTTCTGTGCTATGTGAAACTGGTGCCATAATTATCCTCTCTTATATATAAAGTATATAACCCTAAAAAAATTGCCTTTTTTTGCGCAAATTGTAAAGATTTGTAAAAAAACTTGACAAAAATATTTACTTTCTTTACATACTGTTGCAATATTATATTTGTAAGAAGTATATATAGCGTAAATCGGGAACGGATTTCCCAACGCATTATCCAATCACAAATCAACGGGAAGTATCTAAGGGAATCAGAGCAAGGAGCTCGGAAGTATTCAATGTCGTTTCATTAGATATGTTGAGAAAAAAACAAGAGAGCAAAAGTCTTACTTAGGTATGGCTTATCTGAGGCTGTTATAAAAGAAAATTTAAAACAGTCACAGGGAAAACTGCGCAAAAAATAA
>CACZPB010000002.1 GCA_902782905.1 uncultured bacterium | reverse complement strand
GTGTAAGTTTTTCAACATTTTCACCGTTGAATTCTTCTCCCAACACGGCTCTCCAACCGTCTGTTCCAAATTCTATACTCACAAAAACTCTCCTTTTATAATCAATTAATAATAAATCGGGCGGGCAAGCTTCCGCTTTGCCCGCCCTAAAACCTAACTTAAACTGTATTTTTTATTTTTTCTTAGCAGTTGTTCCTACGGTTTTCCATTTGATATTCATATAATCAAGTGCATAAGAACCTGTACCGTCTTCATTTATTGTAAATTGGATAGGAAGTCTTCCTACTCTTTCACAAACTTTTAAAGTCCAGATTTCTTCCCAAGTGTTACCTTTTTTGGGTTTTGAAACTTCTGTATTGGTAATTTGAACTGTGAAACAATCTTTAGTTGCAATTCTTAATCCGTAAGCTCCGACTGCAAAAATTGTATCTTGCTGAAGCTCAGGAGATGCTATTGTTTTCCCCGGAAGCGGAACATCCGCAATAAAATTATAATAAGCAAAAGCTGCTGCTGAGGTAATCACAAGAGCTAATGCAATAACTAATGCTCTAAGCTTAGACATTTAAATCTCCTTTCATATTCCTAATCTATAGCTCTAATGTTACCATAAAACGCGATATTTTGTAAAGGTATATATTTACAATAAAAAACATTCGGCTAAGTTTTTTAGCCGAATGTTTTTATACAAATGGTTTATAATACCCTTATTTTTTTCCGTCAAACATTTGTTTGATACCGTCTACAGAACTCAAAATTCCTGTAGCTTCGTATGGCATATAAACAACTTTGTTATCTTTTCCGCTTGTTATTGCTTTCATTGTTTCTAAATATTTCATCGCAATAAGGTATTTGTCAGGCTGCCCTTTGTCTGCAAGAGCATTTATAATTCTCTGAATTGCTTCTTTTTCACCATCTGCTTCCAATATACGAGCCTGAGCAACACCTTCTGCTCTCAGAATATTTGCCTGCTTATCACCTTCTGCTCTGTTAATAGCCGCTTCCTTTTCACCCTCAGCTTTTAAGACTGCGGATTTTTTAAGACCTTCAGCCTCAAGAATTGCTGCACGTCTGTCTCTTTCAGCTTTCATTTGTTTTTCCATAGCAGTTTGAATATCGTTTGGAGGAATAATATCCTGAAGCTCTACTCTGTTAACCTTTACACCCCATTTGTTAGTAGCTTCGTCTAATATTGCTCTGAGTTCGTGGTTAATCTTGTCACGAGAGACCAAACTCTCATCCAAATCAAGCTGACCTACAAGGTTTCTCAAGTTTGTTTGAGTTAATTTTTCTATTGCTTCAGGCAGGTTTTGAATTTCATATACAGCAGACTTCGGATCCATAATTTGAAAATACAAAAGTGCGTTGATGCTTATTGATACGTTATCTTTTGTAATTACGTTTTGTCTTGGGAAATCATAAACAGCTTCTCTTAAGTCGATTCTGGTTTTCTTTTCTATATATGCGTAAGAAGTACCGTCGAATCCTCTTTTTGTAGTTTTCCAATCAATGGCTCTCGGAGCTTCCAGAATAGGAATAATAAAGTTAAAACCCGATTCCAAAACTCTGTCGAATTTACCAAGCCTTTCAATTACGACAACTTCAGCCTGCTGTACAATAATAACTCCCTTTGAAATAAATAAGATTGCAAGAGCAATCAAAAAAATTGATAACGGAAACATATAAAACTCCTCTCTTAAAAAAATAAATTTGTAATTAAATAATTTAACCTTGTTGTTTTACATACAGCGTCAAACCTTCATTTCTTGTTATTTGAACTGTTTGACCGGCAGGAATTGATGAACCGTCATCACTTTTAGCGTTCCAACGTTCGTCATATATTGAAATAACCCCGCCGTTTTCATTAATATCTTCCACAACTTTCGCAGATTTCCCTATATACTTATCATTTATTCCTGTTTCGGTTTCTTTGCTCATTTTTCTTAAGATAAGCGGTCTTAAAAATATAAATGATATAAATGAAAGCGCAAAAAATACAAGAACAAGCGTAATCATCTCTGTCGTATAAACTGAAACAACAGCTGTCACGAAGGCTGCAACCGCAAAATTAAGGAAAAACATGCTGGGCGTAAAAAGTTCTAAAATAACAAACCCGATACCGCAAATTGTTAAAAATTGCCACAAAGACATATAAAACCTCCGTTTTGTTGGTTAGAAGAAAGAAAAAAAGAAAAGGGAAAATATAAAAATTTTCCGTTTTCTTTTCCGCTTTAAATTTATTAAGCACCTATTAGTTCGTTGATTTCTGCAACCATTTCGTCTGCATCAAAGCCATGAACTTTTGCACCTGCTTCCAAGTTCTCAAATCTTGCAGCAGCGCAACCCAAACAACCCATGCCGTATTTTTGAAACACCATAGCTGCTTCAGGGTGTGCTTGAACAATTTCTATAATACCCATTTCTTTTGTAACTTTTTCCATTTTTATTACTCCTTTGACTTTTAAATATATTTTATTAAAACAACAGTGTGATTATAGCACACAAATGAAAGGATTTAAATATGCAATTCATCAAAAACTTTTTCAAACACGATTCTATAGTAGGTTTGTGCGGTCTTAAGAAAAAAACGGAATACGTTTATGTCGATATCCCGAAAGACTTCAAAAGAACATACGTAACGAATACTGCAAACAACTATTTACTGATTTAGCAGCTCTATAGGTATTTTTGCAACCTGTTTTATCTTATTAAATACTTACTGTTTCTAAAATAAGACTTAAAATTTAAAAATCCCGTACGCCAAAATATACTTTTTGTTGTGGTATAATAAAAGCGAGAAAGAGGGATTTTAGAATGTTATTACATAAAATAGAAGAAGTTAGAGAACAAGTAAAAGCATGGAAGAAAGAGGGTTTAACGGTAGGACTAGTTCCTACAATGGGCGCACTTCATAACGGACATTTGAGCTTGATAAAAAAAGCAAAAGAAACATGTGACAAAGTTGTTGTATCGGATTTTGTTAATCCTATTCAGTTT
>CACZPB010000001.1 GCA_902782905.1 uncultured bacterium | reverse complement strand
TCCGGATAAAAGTGCCATAATCCAAAGCCATATGTCATCAGCAAATGGTGCATTTTTTAGAAAAATATCTTCTCTTAAAACTTCATTTCTAAAACAGTTCGGAGGATATAGCACCCCGCCGACTCCGGTCAGAAAATTGGTATATTCGGCACTTTCTGCTTCTATATGCTTTTCCCACTCTCTATATGGAGAAATTTCGCCATTTTTTAAAATTACTCTGTGAGCACGGTGCGCTTGAATATCTTTAGGATTAGAGATGTATGATATATAAAGTTTTTCAAGCCAATCCGAAGGATAAATTATGTCATCGTCAGCCGTTACTACTATTGAATCGGCAAATTCTTTAAGCGCATATATGACTTTCGTATAAGAGCCTATGTCCTTAACGAACCTTATTTCAAGCCCGTTTTTTACGTATTTTGTTATTTTATAAGGCAACGATACCAGATTTAAACTGTCACTCAGCCATAAAATTATTCTGTCAGGTTTTATTTTTTGGCTCAAAAGTGAATACATGGAAAGCTCCAAATCATCAAATCGGTCTTCATAAGAGGTTAGCGAAACAATTATCGGAATTTGTCTTTTAAGCTCATTTACTCCGCTATAATCCCCCATATTGTCGGACTTATATCTTATTATAGGATTTATAGCAAACCTAAGGTGGAACGGCAATTTTAGCATTTTCTTCTCCTTATTTTGTCAATAATCACACTTTCAGGCGGTGTGTTATTGGAAGGAGCTTGAGTTTTTAGCTTTTCGGCCCACTCTAAAATTCTTTTTTCGGCTCTGGTAAGTTCCAAATTCGATAGGTCAAAACCGGATAACCAAATAAGCCAACAAAACTCTGTAGGATTGTCATCAATGTGTTTTTTTGCAATATCTGCACTAAAATCAGGTATAATCTGGTTTTCTCCGAGAAGCTTATATATTTTTTGGTTAACAAATCTTTCATAGGCCTCTTTTTTATTTAGCATAAAAGTTTCCGCAAGTTCTTTTTTTACTCTGTGATAGCTCATATCGTAGTTTATGTTTTCAAGATATTCTTCCTGAAGTACTTTTGTATCTTCGCTAAGCTCAAAACCAAACCTAACAGAGAATTTTAGCCCTCTTATTATCCTTGTCGGGTCGTCAATAAAACTGTTTCTATGTAATACTCTTAAGCACTTGTCTTTAATATCTTTTTGTCCGTCAAAAAAGTCTATAATCTTACCATCAGTAGTGCGCTTTGCCATTGCATTGATTGTGAAGTCTCTTCTTATCAGGTCTTCCCTAAGCGGACATCCGATGTTTTCTACCTTTGGCAAATGTCCCTTTTTAGGATATGTTTCGCATCTGGTTGATGCAATATCAACTTCAGTCCCGTCAATTAATGCTCTTACGGTTCCGAAATCGGGGTTTTCTTTGATAATGTCTAAATTTTTACTTTTTGCAAATTCAATAGCGTTACCTTCGTAACATAAATCCACATCAAAACTTTTTGTTCCTAGAAATTCATCTCGAACAACACCACCTATGTAATAAAGATTTTTATCTGATAGTTTCATATTTTAGTTCTTTTTTTTGTTATGAATAATTGAAGATACAAGAGCGCTTACAATAAAAACTAATCCCAAAAGCCCTGTGACGACTTCGGGAACTTCGTGGAATGTTGAAACAAACATTAAGATTGCAAGCGTTCCTATTGCCCAATGTGCGCCGTGTTCAAGATATAAATACTGTGCCAAAGTTTTCTTTTCGACAAGCATAATTGTTAGTGAACGAACAAACATTGCACCTATAAATAAACCGATTGTGATTATTAATATGTCTTTACTTAATGCAAAAGCTCCCAAAACTCCGTCTAATGAAAAAGAGGCATCTATAAGTTCCAAGTACAAAAATCCAACCAAGCCTGAACATTTAACTGTATCAGCACACATTTTTGCCCTTGCTTCTTGCCTTCTCTCAAGCCATTCAGCAAGTCCGTCTATACAGAGATAGGTTATAATACCCGCAATTCCTGACGTTAAGACTGACATTCTCATATCAGGAGCCGTTTTTAACATGAGAAGTCCCAGTGCGCATAGAGTTGTAATCGTACACAGACCATTATATTTGCCCAGCTTTTGCAGGCGTTCTTCAATAAAACCTATCCAGTGAACCTTTTTGTTACTTTCTGTAAAATAGTCCATAAACAGCATCAATAAGAATGAGCCGCCAAAAGTTACAATAGGAGCGTGAGTAAGTTCAAGATAGTGAGCATAGCTGTGAACGTCATTGAATGCCATATTAAGAACGTCTAAAATATTAAGCTTGGCAAAAATTGCTACGACAAGGAGCGGGAACAGAAATCTCATCCCGAAAACGGCAATTAAAATCCCCCAAGTAATAAATCTGTGACGCCATTTTTCAGACATGTTTTCTAATTTCATTGCGTTGACAACAGCATTGTCAAAAGACAAACTGACTTCCAAAATAGCAAGAACGGAGGCTATAAAAACACAAGTTAAACCCGTCCCTCCGTGAACGTGTTCTCCCCATAGATAAGCGCTTATAAGTCCTAAGATTGTAACTATGTATGACCCCAAAAAATATTTTGTCAAAATCTTCTCTCCTGCATTATTATAACCAAAATTATATAATAATAAGAAAATCGTGTAAACAATAAATGTACAAAATCTATGGTATAATTTTTTTATGAAGAGGATTTTAGTAACAGGTGGTGCAGGGTTTATAGGCTCTCACTTATGCAAAAAATTATTAGAGCAGAATAATAGTGTTATATGCTTGGACAACTTATTTACAGGTTCGTATGAAAATATTGAACCTTTAATAGCGGATAAAAATTTTAAATTTGTAGAACACGATGTTACAGAAGAATTTTGGACAGATGTTGATGAAATATACAACCTTGCATGTCCTGCAAGCCCAAAACATTATCAATATGACCCCGTAAAGACAATAAGGACTTCGGTTATCGGTGTTAGTAATATGCTTGAACTCGCAAAACAGAATGATGCAAAAATTCTGCAGGCTTCAACAAGTGAAGTTTATGGAGATCCTCTTGTGCACCCCCAAGATGAGAGTTATTGGGGTAATGTTAACCCAATTGGTGTTAGAAGTTGTTATGATGAGGGTAAACGCTGTGCAGAAACAATAATGTCAGATTATCACAGGCAGTTTGGCGTAGATATTGGAATAGTTCGTATTTTTAATACATACGGACCTAATATGGCAAAAAATGACGGCAGAGTTGTGTCTAATTTTATAATACAAGCATTGAAGGGTGAAAATATTACAATATATGGTGACGGTTCTCAAACACGTTCTTTTTGTTATGTAGATGATTTAACGGATGCTCTTATAAGCCTTATGAAAACGGATTATAATAGACCTGTAAATGTAGGTAACCCCGATGAGAGAACAATTCTGGAGTTGGCTCAAAGAATAATAAAATTAACAAATTCAAAATCAAATATTATATTCAAAGAGCTTCCATCAGACGATCCAATAAGAAGAAAGCCTGATATAGCATTGGCTCAACAACTTTTAAATTGGAAGCCGTCAACAAATATTGATGACGGCCTCAGAAAAACTATAGAATACTTTGCCCTATTTGTTTGAAAAACTTCAAACAAGTTTTACATTTTAAAAATTTCTGGTAATGTTTTCAGCTCCTTCTAAATTATTTGTTGGTTTAATTGATGTAGAATCATTGATTTTATCCGAAAGAGAATTATTATCAAAAT
Organism: uncultured bacterium; assembly: GCA_902782905.1. GTDB lineage: Bacteria > Cyanobacteriota > Vampirovibrionia > Gastranaerophilales > Gastranaerophilaceae > CAG-196. The sequence goes on along the minus strand of CACZPB010000001.1, from coordinate 5,898 downwards.
CGCTCTCAATTTTATCTTTAATGTCATTAGAAGGCATCGATGGTGTAATATATAACAACTTAGCCTTAAGTAAATCAGCACTTATGTCACTTGTTTTTTCCGGGTTCATTAGAAATGCTGTACCTAAACAGTCTGTAGCCTGAATATTTCCGTCTCTGCTTATGCTAAAAGTGAAAAGAGCCGGTTTTGTACAATCATTAGAGTATGTACAATTTTGGTCGGCATTTTCAGGTTTTGTATTAATGCTTATATTGTGTGTGTCACCTGATGCGGTAATGCTCCAATGAACTCCATCGGTTGTATCAAAGGTGCATGTATTGCCACTACAGCTTATACCATCTACCGTATGCATTTTCATTGCAAAAAGCCTTGCATATTTTTGGTTAGTATTACCGGATATTGCAGTTCTTATATCAGCTGGAATGCTTCCGTCAATAGGAACACTTTTACAATCTAAACCAAAACATCTCGGTTGTCCGGCATTGTTGTATGTTTGCCAATATAATGATGAATCTCCAAGCAAATCTTCTGTTACATTTGTTAGTGTATTGTATGCTTTCAAATATTTTGTTTTTATATCACTTGGTTTTAGCTTAACTATTGCAGGAATAGTAAGTGCCGCAACAATACCTATAACAGCAAGTGTTATAAGAGTCTCTTGTAGAGTAAATCCTTTTTTTATCATAAATCACCTCGTTTTTTAATGATTATAGCATGTTTGGCTCCTTTAATCCATACATTGCCTAAAATACATTTTTATCTTATATCCCCACCCTCACCCCTGCCCTCTCCCGTAGGGCGAGGGAGAATAGAGAAACACCCGACTCGTAGGTTTCAATAAAAGCAAAATTACATTTTCCCCCCCCTCCTCTACACTGAGCTTGTAGTCTCAATTTAAGCAAAGTTATATTTACTCCTTTGCACTGAACTTGTAGTCTCAATTTAATCTAAGTTATATTTACCCCCCCCCCACATCAAAAAAAAACTTCTCGGGAAACGAGAAGCAGGAAAATTAGTTAGGAAGGGATTTAGGGATTAAAATTTGTTTGTTACATCTTACATATATATAAAGTATATAAAATGTTCCGAATTTCAATAGCAGCCCAAAACGTTACAAAACTTCATAAAGTTTTGTAACAAAATTATCAAAAACCCTAAAGTTTTAGATAAAAAATGCCGTAATGCATGATACAGGGAAAAAATAAGGACAAATACCGATATGGGAATGGCAGCGTCACAAGCAAGATTGTTACAAATTACTTCAAGAATGCATGACATTGAGTACAAGGCTCAGAGCATTGAGGATGCAAAGATTTCTCTTGCAACACAAAGAGATGAGCTTTATAAAGATTATTGCTTGAAATTGGACGCAACAAAGATACAAGTTGGTTTTAAAAATAGTGATAGCATAGGTACAAGATATGTTGATGCAAATTTTGCAAATGTTTGCACTTATGTAGAAGGCAGACAAACAGATTATGCGATTACGGATGCTAAGACAGGAAAAACGATAGTTCCTGTTGAAATGGCAGAAGCGTACGAGATATGTGGCGGAGATAAATACAGCTTTGCGTGGTTGATGATGGGATTTAGTGACGGTGCTTTTAATTCAGACAATTCTGATAAAAAAGGGTACTTCCCCGGACAAACACCAAAGGCTGCTAATAGTGTAATAGAAATGACTGATGCCGAGCAAGCTGCTTATGAGAGTCATAAAAGTGATAATGCAAGTTCTTTAGAATCTGCATATAATAAATTCCAAGCAGCAAAAGAAAACGGCGATGAATCAGAGATAAAAGGTGCTTTGGCAGATTTCCGCGAAGCTTTGTATTCAAACTCAGCTTGTGTGAATGATATTTATAAAAATTTGTGTGAAAACATTGATGAAAAGCCAAATGAAGACGGATATGACGTTGACAAATTTAATTATTATGTTCGCTATTTTGAACAAATAGAGGAATCCGGAGGATGTACTACTGTAGATAAATTTACAGAGGACGGAAACGTCGGTAATGATTGGTTTAACAATATGGTCGACGCCGGAAGAATTCTTCTAAATGTTTACAATAAAACGAAAAAAGAGTGGACAGAAACGAGTGTTGCAACTTCAACAAAAGAAAATTATTTGCAGGAAACTTCTGATGATACGGATGTAAAGAAGGCAGAAGCAGAATATCAGCACGAATTAGCAAAGATTAATAAAAAAGATACAGAATTTGATAAAGAGCTTAGCAAACTGGAAACTGAAAGAAGCGCTTTAAAGACCGAGATGGAAGCAGTGAAAACTGTAAGAAATGATAACGAAGAAAGAACGTTTGGTATATTCGGTTAATTTTGAAAAGTTATCAATATAACCGATAAAAACAATTCCCTTTTCCCTTATCCGCTTGAGTTGACCGCTCAGGCGTTTTCTTTTTTTGCACAAATGCAGTTTAAATAGCGTGTTCTTCATCTTCTAAATAAAGTGCACTAAATTTGTACGCCTCAAACGTTCTTGAAAAATATGTAGGCGGAAGTCCTGCTTTTTCTTTTAGGGAATTCAAGAAAATTTCTCTATCAGGAAGCTGTTCCCATACAACAGGTAAATAAACAGCCCGTCTGTCTCGTTCGGCTATTATTATTCCATAAGGGTATATTTTGGAGAGCAAATCTCTCTCATCTTTAAAATCTATTTTTTCTATAGCAGAAAGTATTGACACTGAAATTTCGATACGCGAGAGTTCTTCTTCTCCGAGCGGTTCGAATCTCGGGTCTTGGAATGCGGCATTTTTAGCATTATCTATTATATCCAGTATTAATGGTTTTGTAGGATAAATTGAGCCGATGCAGCCTCTGAGTTCTCCGTTTATTTTAATAGTGACAAACGAAGCGCCATATTCGGTTAAAACCGGAGGAATGCTTGTCGGAATATAATTTCCTCCCTTAGCCGCAAGCGTAATAGTTTCTCGTGCGATGTTCAAAATGGTTTTTGAGTAGAATTTTTCTATAAAATCATTTCTTGAGGACGGATATAAAAACCAAGAACCGTAGCCCACGACTCTTTCTTTGTCGTTACTTATGTCACCGGAGTTGTACATTTCCGTGCGGATGAGTGTACTATTGTTTTTATTGGCAAAATCAACGAGTCCTTTAATTCCGATAAGTCCGCAGGCTTGTTCCGGTTCAAATCGATCAATTCTGCCGGTTTCGATGATTGTTGCTGTATAAGTATCAATTTTTCTGCACTCATTTTGGTTATAAAAATGGCTTAAATCGGATGAAATGACAAAAGATGAGTTTTCCCAGTATGCAGAAATTAAATCTGAAATAAGTCTAAAGTCACATTTTCCGACAAGAATTGGTACAATTCTTATCTTGTGCCCCAAGTTCTTCAGGTTTTTAACAAAATCTGCCGCACTTTGTTTTTTGGTATAAAAAATGTTCTGTATAAACGGAAGCTGAACTTCTATTGCGTGTTCATTATCAAAAATTTCGTTTGCAATAATGCAGGGAAATTTTTCTGCTATTTCTTTTATGAGCCTGTTGTTAACCTCAAGACTGCCTAGCGGAGTATCAAAGTATGTATATTCAGGCAGTGCAATATTGTTAAACTCCTCATGGTGTGAGGGGGCTATAATAAAAATATTTTCGTTTGCTTCAAGATGCTGAAAACCTGACATTGCAGCATGTCCTGAAAAAATATATCCGGCATGCGGAACAATGATTGCTTTTGATTTAAATTCAAGATTTGTTTCTTCTTTGAACGAGTTTAAAAGGTTATTAAGTTCTTCCGGTTCGGCAGGATAAAATGTTCCCGCAAAAACTGCATTTTTATTCATAACGCTATTATAAAATAATTTACATTTAATAGCAAAAAATATTTTTACGTGTTTTAATACAGATATGAAAATAACAGCAACATCACAAAACTTTACCGGATATAAAAATATTATAACGAGCAATTTACACGGCTCAAATGGCGATTTGTCTTTTATTACTGCACAATTGGACAATGTTGGCTCTCCGGATTTGGATGAGTATAAAAAAATAAAAAAACTTATAGGACATTCATCTTCTGCTGACAAAGATGTAATAACAATGATTAAATCACAAGTTTATGGCGCGAAGCCCATTTTGTATTTTGATGTCCTGCCCTTAATGAACGGGAACGATTTAGAACGATTGGGAGCTTGTGCTACAGATAAACAATCTATGAGTGAATATAAATCTTTAGAAAAGCTTTCAATGAAAATATATACTTTGATGGCAAGTCTTACAAAAAGAATGATGAACGAGAATTTTCACCATCGTGATGAGGGGTTTAAGGAAGTTATAAAGCAATTTATGAGTGTAATGACCGTTTTTACACGTAATAACGATGCAGCTTATGATGTGTTGGATTTTTCACTAAGAAAAAATGAAACCTGTAAAAAAGCGGCAGAGATTATAAATAATACTATCGTAAAATCTCTTAAATCATACTTTTAGGGCTGTAACTCCTTAGTTACTTCGCTCAGATACTGTCTAATAGCCGGAGTTATTAATAAATCTGGTTCAGATAGGCAAATTTCGTCTAGGGTGTTTACTCCTCTGCGTTTTTCTCCGGTTTTTATATATAAAAGTCCGAGCATTATTTTGTCGTAAATGCTTGTTGAGGCTTGGTATTCTGCAATTTTAGTATTTACTATTCCGAGTTCTTCATAGCAGTTGGCTAAATTCATATAGTATTTAAAGTTTAAGCCGTATAATTTTAGGGCGTCTTCAAAGCAGACTCTTGCCATATCAGGATATCCTATAAATGTGTATGTTTCGCCCAAGTTGTTCTTAAAAATAGCTGTTGCTTGTGTGTTCGGACTTAGTTGTATTGCAATTTTGAACTCTTGTATTGCGGCATAATAAATTCTATCCGCAAGGTAATTCAGTCCGACATTATTGTGATAAAAAGCATCCTTGCCAGCATCAATCGTATAGCGGTATGGTTTCCTGTATGCCGAGCAAAATAGGAGTGTTAACAGTAAAAATATTGATAGAAATTTCTTCATAGTATCAGTTTAATGATTTATTCAAACAAATCCATTTCCAAACCTTCGTAAGCAAAAATTGCGTCTTCTGAAGCGTATTCTTCTGCAAGAGTTTTTAATTTTTCATCGTTGTACCCCGGATCATAGTGGAAAAATACCATTTTCTTAGCACCTATCTGCTGCTTACTATCTAGTGCCATCTCAAAAGTTGAGTGCCCAAATCCTTGTTTTGGAACGTAAATGCTCAGATAATCTTCTGTAGAATATTGCGCATCGTGGATTATAACATCACAGTTTTTAGCAAATTTGACGAGTTTTTTGTCCCCTCCAGGGTAGCTTTCTTTGTCTGTTGCATAAACAAGTGTTTTGCCTTTGTATGCTATTTTATATACGAATACACCGTTTTGAGGATGAGCATAAGATTTGTAGCAAGTAACAACAACATCTTCATCAGTATATTCGCTCCCTTTAAGGTCATTAACTCTTATTACTTCCGGCATTTCAGAGCCTTTTTTGAATATTATATAATTGGTTTCATTCAAGTCAATTATTTTTAAATCAGCCGCTATATCACCCAAATCAAGCGGGAAAGATTTTGTGAAAAGAAGTTTTGCAAGTTCTTGCTCCAATGTTTCATTATAGTTAACCCCGCCGAGCATGCTCATTCTTGTAGAGGCAAGGTGCGAAGGTCTGAAGAACGGAAAGCCTTGAATGTGGTCAAGGTGAATGTGACTTAAAAGGATTGTGCATCTGACAGGAGTTCTGTCTGTAATAGTGGTTCCTGATTCAATGTATTTTTGCATAAGTTCATTGCCGAGGCTTATCAAACCTGTTCCCGCATCAAGAATAATAAGATGTCCGCCGACTCTTACTTCTACGCAGGCAGTATTGCCGCCAT